>NZ_JBKGGX010000009.1:0-216851 GCF_052041925.1 Pseudomonas sp. SMN5 | reverse complement strand
CCCAAGATCAAAAGCCAGAGCAAATGCCAAGGCAAAAGCGAGCCGTCCTGACTCCCGCAACTGTACTGCCCCAACTGTGGGAGCGAGCTTGCTCGCGAAGAGGGCCTGACAGCCATCCCATCTCTCCCGGTTGTACCGTGATCCCATTGTGGGAGCGAGTCTGCTCGCGATGGCGGTGGATCAGTTAGCATCGATGCTGCTGACGTGACGGCTATCGCGAGCAAGCTCGCTCCCATGGAGATGGTGCGGTGGTGCGGAAGGTTGTCTTAGCTCAACCCGCCGCCGTCATCAGCCGGATCGGCTTGCCGGCCGCCCAGGCCAGGAGGTCTTCGATCATCTGCGCGTAGAACTGTTGGTAGTTCTGTTGGCTGACGTAGCCGATATGGGGGGTGGCCAGGACGTTGTCCAGGGTGCGGAACGGGTGGTCGGTGGGCAGCGGCTCCTGGGCGAAGACGTCCAGGGCGGCGCCGGCCAGGCGTTTGTGACGCAGGGCGTCGATCAGCGCTGCTTCGTCGACGATCGGGCCGCGAGCGGTATTGACTAGTCGCGCGGTAGGTTTCATCCAGCCCAGCGCCTGGGCGTTCACCAACCCACGGCTGCGCTCGCTGAGCACCAGGTGGACCGAAAGGATGTCAGCCTCCTCGAACAGTGCCTGTTTGCTCACGTAGGTCACGCCGGATTGGGCTGCGCGCTCGGCCGTGAGGTTTTCGCTCCAGGCAATCACCCGCATGCCGAACACCTGGCCGAACTGCGCCACGCGGGTGCCGATGCTGCCCAGGCCAAGCACCGCCAGTGTCTTGCCGTGCAGGTCGCCCCCCAGGCCTTGCTGCCACGATCCGGCGCGCAGGGCATTGGCTTCCTGCACCAGATTGCGGCTCAAGGCCATGATCAGCGCCCAGGTCAGCTCCGGGGCCGCATGCTTGTAGCTCTCGGTGCCGCAAACCTGGATACCCAGTTCGGCGGCGGCCTTGAGGTCCAGGGCGGCGTTGCGCATGCCGCCGGTGAGCAGCAGTCTGAGATTGGGCAGGCGCCGCAGCAGGGCGGCGTCGAAGGCGGTGCGCTCACGCATCACGCAGATGACCTCGAAGCGCTGTAAACGCTTGGCAAGGGTGTCGTGGTCGGCGGGGTAGTCGTGCAGGAAGGTCACCTGGCCGACACTGTCGAGCGCCGACCAATCCACTACGTCTCGCGCCACGTCTTGCCAATCGTCGATGACCGCTATTTGCACCGCCATGGAGCACCTCGTCAGGGAATGGGTTTGTCCAGCCAGTCCAGCAGCGCCTTGTGGAAACGGTCCGGCTCTTCCATTTGTGGTGCGTGCCCCAGATTGGGGAACTCCACCAGGGTCGAGCGGGGAATCAGTCCCGCGACCTGCTTGCCCAGCACTTCATAACGGCCCAGCCTGGCTTTCAGGGCGGGTGGCGCAATGTCGCTGCCGATGGCCGTGGTGTCGGCATTGCCGATCAGCAGCAGGGTGGGCATGCTCAGATTCTTGAACTCGTAATAGACCGGCTGGGTGAAGATCATGTCGTAGATCAGCGCCGAGTTCCACGCCACTTGCGTATGGCCCGGACCCTTGTTCAAGCCGGCCAGCATGTCCACCCAACGCTCGAACTCAGGCTTCCAGCGACCCGCATAGTAGGTGTTGCGTTCGTAGTTGCGGATCCCATCGGCGTTGAGCTTCAGCTCACGCTCGTACCACTGGTCCACAGAGCGATAGGGCACGCCCAGGGCTTTCCAGTCTTCCAGGCCAATGGGGTTGACCATCGCCAGGCGCTCGACCTGGTCGGGATACTGCAACGCATAACGGGTGGCGAGCATGCCGCCGGTGGAGTGGCCGAGGATGATGGATTTCTGCACGCCGAGGGCCTTGAGCAGCGCCTGGGTGTTGCTCGCCAGCTGCTGAAAACTGTATTGGTAGTGCTCGGGTTTGCTCGATGTACAGAAACCGATCTGGTCCACGGCGATTACCCGGTACCCGGCTTCACTGAGGGCCTTGATCGAATCGCCCCAGGTCGCGGCGCAGAAGTTCTTGCCGTGCATCAGCACCACGGTGCGGCCGTTGACCTTGTCCTGGGCCGGTACGTCCATATAGCCCATCTGCAACGACTGGCCCTGGGACTGGAGGGCGTAGTGCTTGAGCGTGTAGGGGTACTCAAAACCCTCGAGCTGCGCACCGTAGGCCGGGCCTTCAGGCGGATTGGCAGCGTGGGCTAGCAGGGGCAGGGCGGCAGTCAGGAACAGGCCGGGCAGCCAGCGGGCGGTGGAACGCGACATGGTCAATCTCCTTTTGGGCAACCGCCGATCCTGGGGCGACCCGATTATGGCGACATTAACCACAGGCAACCGCACGGCCCGAACGTTCCACCGATTGCCTCAGTGGGCCGGGTAATCGGCCACCACGGTCTGCGTCCCGTCCTTTTTCAGGCCGATGACTTGATAGGCGTCGCTCATGCCGTCCATTTCCATGCCGGGCGAGCCCATGGGCATGCCGGGCGCGGCCACGCCCAGCAAGTCATCGCGCTTGCTCAGAGCCAGCACTTGTTCGGCCGGGACGTGGCCTTCGACGAACTTGCCGTTGATCTCGGCGGTGTGACACGAGCGCAGGTTCGGCGCGACCCCCAGGCGTTGCTTGACCGAACTCATGTCGGCCTCGACATGGTCGTTCACCTTGAAGCCGTTCTGTTGCAAGTGCGAGATCCACTTCTTGCAGCAGCCGCAATTGGCATCGCGGTGCACGTCAATGGTGACAGGCTCGACGGCCTGGGCCAGGGTGGAGATGAACAGTGCGCTCAGGGCGAGCAGGTGCAGGGGCTTTGCCATGGAAGCGGTCTCATGTCGAACAAATGGAAGCCAGGATACCAGACAAGGTCGCCAGGGAAGCTGACAGGAGGCTGAGGGGAGGATTACACAGTTGTCAGGTTAGCTTTCACACCCAGTTGGACTCCTCTGTGGCGAGGGAGCTTGCTCCCGCTGGGCTGCGAAGCAGCCCTTTGGGATCGGTCTGATACTCCTGGGGTGCCAGCTTTTGGGGCCGCTTTGCGCCCCAGCGGGAGCAAGCTCCCTCGCCACAAGAGAGCGGCGGGGGCATACCGTGGATCAGCGAACCTTGAACCGCCCCATGATCGCGTTCACCCGGCTGTTGGCTTCCAGCAGTTGCCGCGTATTGTTTTCGCTGGCCAGGCCACTTTCCACCAGCTCTTCCACCATGTGGCGGATCTGCACCATGCTGCGGTTGATTTCCTCGGTCACGGCGCTCTGTTGCTCGGCCGCGGTGGCGATCTGGGTGCTCAGGCTATTGATCTGACTGACGGAGCCGGCCATTTCATCCAGGCCCGAGTTGACGCGGGCGGTGGCGTCGGCCGCCGATTGGCAACTGGCCTGGGTATTTTCCATGGCCGCGACCGACGAGCTCACACCCTGGGTCAGGCGAGTCAGCATTTCATTGATTTCCGAAGTACTGGCCTGGGTCCGGGCGGCGAGGGCGCGGACCTCGTCGGCCACCACCGCGAAGCCTCGGCCCTGCTCACCGGCCCGGGCGGCTTCGATGGCGGCGTTGAGGGCCAGCAGGTTGGTCTGTCCGGCGATGGCGCCGATGACGCCGAGAATCTCAGTGATGCGCTGGGCGTCCTGCTGCATGCTCTCGACCTTGCGGGTAGCGCTGGACACTTCATCGATCAGCGCCACCACACTGTTGGAAGCCTCGCCGACCACCACGCGGGAACGATCGGCATGCTCGTTGGCGCGCTGGGTGAACGCCGCCGTTTCAGCGGCATTCTGCGCCACGCTTTCAGCCGTGGAGCTCATTTCGGTGATCGCGGTCACGGTCTGATCGGTTTCCGAAGCGTGGCGCATCAGGATTTCACTGGCATGGGCCGAGGTCCGTTGCAGGCTGTCCAGGCTCGAGGCCATAGCACCGGTGGCTTGGGTCACTTCACCGATCATGCCTTGCAGGTAGGCGATGAAACCGTTGACCGAATGGCCAATAGCGCCCAGTTCATCCTCGGCGCGGATGGTAATGCGTCGGGTCAGGTCGGCGTCGCCAGTGGACAGGGCGTCGATGTTGCCCTTCAGGATTTTCATGCGATTGGTCAACTGACGGATCGCGTACAGCTGCATCAGCACCAGCAGGATCACCATCGGGATCTGCAGCAGGCTCAAGGTGCTGAGCACATCGTCACGCTGGGCGGTGATCAGGCGCGTGGGTAACGCTGTCGCCAGGAACCACGGCGAACCTTCGATGGGGCGCATGAAGAACGTACTGGCTTCGCCATTGTTGTCGAATTCGACCCGTTGCAGCGGCTGGTCACGCTTGGCCAGGCCCGCCTTGACCTGGGCTGCGAACGGCGAGGTGCCCGCCAGATCACTGATGTTCTTCAGCACGATCGGCCCGCTGATGCGCGAGCTGTTGCTGATGATCTTGCCGTCGCCTTCGACGATCAGCATTTCGGCGCTCAGGTCAGCCTCTTTGCGGGCGATCAGGTCGTTGAAAAAGCCCAGAGTCACGTCGATGGTGGAAACGCCATAAGGCACGCCGTTCTTCTGGATGGCCATGGCGCAGTTGGTGCGCGGTTCGGCGCTGGCGTCATCTTTATAGGCGGCGGCCCAGGCGCATTTGCCGGCCGGGGTGGCCATGCCGCCCTTGTGCCAGGGCTGATCGAAGTAATTCGGTGCCGCATCGCTGTTCCAGAAGGTGTTGACCACCAGTTTGCCCGAAGCGTCGCGGTGCCAGAAAGTGCTGAACTTGCTGCGGCCTTCGGCTCGCTGGTTGGGCAGCGGCCAGATCCCGCCGCCGAACACCTTCAGTTCGCCATATTGGTCTACCAGGCCCGGCAGGACTTTATCGATGGCATCGCTGTCGAGCAGGGGAATGGTCTGGGTAATGCTGCGCTGCTGCGCCTGCACCTTGTTCAGTTCGCCCTGGATCTGTTCGGCGACTTCGCCGATGCGGTTGAGGGCCACTTGCTCCTCGGTATGGCGCAGTTTGGGCGCGACCAGGTAACTGATGCCCACGACCGTCAGGATCGAGAGCACCAGGATGAAGAGAATCAGGAACAGTGTGTAGCGAGCCTGAATGGTGCGAAATGCGGGCATATGGCAGGTCCTTGCACGAAGGCGACGTTCGAAGGCAGATAAAGTTGGCATGGGCGTACCAATTTGTATCGACCTTTCCCTGTAGAGCTTTAATGCCGTACATCGGCGGTGATAGCACCGGCTTCAGCAAATGGATCATCGCCAATGTGTGGGGGCAGGCTTTGCTCCCTCGCGCCAAAAAGCAGCTAGCGCTGTAACATGGGACTTCGCTCGCTGGCGGGGATTCAAAAAAGCGCCGCGTGCGGGTATTGAACTGAAACATTCAGGAAATTGGCAATGACTCATTCGCAACGTTTGAAATATTCGATTCTGATCGTGCTCGTCGTCCTGGCGATCATGCTGGGGCTGTCCTGGATGCAGGGCAGGGGCATGATCAGCGAGCAGCTCTTTCAGTACATCGCCATTGCCGTGGCGGTCGCCGTTGTCGTGATCAACGGCGTGATGCGGCGCAAGGTCAAGCCCTGAGCGCCGGTTTCATTCTGCGCACTGGAGCGCCGCCAGGGCGTTGGGATGCAGGCTGTAGCTTTTGTCCGGATGGAGGCTGACGACCCCCTCGGCGTACAGGCGCTTCAACACCTCGCGCACGCTCAGGAAGGACAAGGGAATGTCCAGTTCCAGCAGCTCACTGTGGACGCCCCGCACGCCCAGGCGGCGGTTGTCGTCGCCGGCCTTGAGCAACGCATCGATGACCTTCAGGCGGATCAGGCTGGTCCGCAAGCCAAAGCTCTTGAGCAGACGCCGGATCTGCTCATTGCCGCCTCGTTCCAGCGGATTGCCGAACGCCGAGTGGGTAGCTGCCAGCGATACGCCGGTCAGTCGTGGCTTGCCGTCCGTGGGCAGTAGCGCGTTACGCATGCAAGAACTCCTTAACAGCCTGTTCAGAAAAGATCACGAATACTCTCCTGCAATAGGACGAACGAGGGCGGGCAATCATGAAGGCGCGGATGTGAAAAAAATGCCCAGGCTCCGTCAAACCCTTGTAGCCAAACGGTCCTCGGGCGATTAATTTTTTTTCATCCGGTTCGTTTTCATGGCAAGGCACATTCCGTGAGCATGCGGCATGTGAACTTCCTAAAAATTTGCACCAGGAGTGAACGTGACGATATCCGGGCAGTTATCGAGGATTGGCCTCGCAGGCGCACTGTTGGGGGCAGCGCTGGGGCTCAGCGCGACGGTCCACGCGCAAGGCAATGTGGAACAGGCCAGTGCCGAGATCCGCCGCACCCAGTTCGGCGTGCCGCATATCCGTGCCGAGAACGAGCGTGGGCTGGGTTATGGCATCGGCTACGCCTACGCTCAGGACAACCTCTGTCTGCTGGCCAACGAAGTGGTCACGGTCAACGCCCAGCGCTCGCGTTATTTCGGCCCGGAGCAGCGCACGGTGGAACAGCGCGAGAACCGCGCCAGCGACCTGTTTTTCAGCTGGCTCAACACGCCGCAGGCGGTCTCCGGATTCTGGCAGGCCCAGACGCCGCCAGTGCAACAGTTGGTCGAAGGCTACGTGGCGGGCTACAACCGCGCCCTGGCCGAGCGCCAGGCCAAGGGCCTGCCCGAGCAATGCCCCGGCGACTGGGTGCGGCCGCTCACCGCGTTCGACCTGGTCAAGCTGACTCGCCGTCTGTTGGTGGAAGGCGGCGTTGGCCAGTTCGCCGAAGCCCTGGCCGGCGCCCAGCCGCCTCGGGCCACCGCACAGAACGCCGGCCCGGCGTCGACCTTTGCCGGCGCGGCGGACCGGCAACAGCGCTTCGCCCTGGAACGCGGCAGCAATGCCCTGGCCATCGGCAGCGAGCGTTCATTCAACGGCCGTGGGATGTTGCTGGCGAACCCGCATTTTCCATGGGTCGGCGGCATGCGTTTCTACCAGATGCACCTGACCATCCCAGGCCAGTTGGATGTCATGGGCGCGGCCCTGCCAGGCCTGCCGCTGATCAACATCGGTTTCAGCCAGCACCTGGCCTGGACCCACACCGTCGACACCTCCAAGCATTTCACGTTGTACCGCCTGCAACTCGACCCGAAAGACCCGACCCGCTATCTGCTCGATGGCAAGTCCGTGCCGATGAGCCGGCAGACGGTCTCGGTCGAGGTCAAGCAAGCCGATGGGCGGGTTGGTACGGTTTCCCGCGTGGTCTATGGCTCGCAGTTCGGACCGATCGTGCAGTGGCCGGGACGGCTGGACTGGGATAACCGGTTCGCCTATAGCCTGCGGGATGCGAACCTGGAAAACGACCGCGTCCTGGCCCAGTGGTACGCAATGAACCGGGCCGTCAGCCTCAAGGACTTCCAGGATGCGGTCCATCGGATCCAGGGCATTCCGTGGGTCAATACCCTGGCGGTGGACGACCAGGGGCAGAGCCTCTACATGAACATGTCGGTGGTGCCGAACGTCGGGGTCGATAAACTGGCACGTTGCAGTGATCCTCGGGCCGGCCTGCAATTGATCGTTCTGGATGGCTCGCGCAGTGAATGCACCTGGGACGTAGACCCCAAGGCCGCGCAAAAAGGCATCTATGCCGCTGACCAGCTCCCTCAACTGCTGCGCCGTGACTTTGTGCAGAACTCCAACGACTCGGCCTGGATGATCAACCCGGCGCAGCCCCTGTCCGGCTACTCACCTCTGATCAGCCAGCAAGGCCTGCCGCTGGGGCTGCGGGCACGGTTTGCGCTGGACCAGCTCGGCCGGCTGGCGAAAGACGGTCCGGTGGAGGTGAAGGATCTTCAACGTATGGTCATGGACGACCGGGTCTACCTGGCCGACCAGGTGATGCCGGACCTTTTGGAGGCCTGTGCCGCTGAATCGGGGCCGGAGGCCGAGGCAGTGGCCGAAGCCTGCGTGGCGCTCAAGGCCTGGGATCGCACCGCCAGCCTGAGCAGTGGACCGGGCTTGGTGCACTTCCAGCAGATCATGGCGCGGTTGCAAGCGATGCCCGATTCGTGGCGCGTCGCGTTCGATCCGAAAGACCCGCAACATACGCCTAGGGGCCTGGCAATCGAGCGAGCGCCAGTGCTCAAGGCCGTGCGCGAAGCCATGGCGGCCTCGGTAGAAGAGGCCAGGGCCACCGGTGTGTCGAAGGACCTCCAGTGGCAGGACATTCAGGTTGCCAGCAGCGGAGGCCGGCAGACGCCGATTCACGGCGGGCCAGGAGAGCTGGGCATCTACAACGCGATCCAGAGTGTGCCGGGGGCAAATGGCAAGCGCGAAGTGGTCAGTGGCACCAGTTATCTGCAAGTGGTGACGTTCGACGGCCATGGCCCGAAAGCCGAGGGTTTGCTGGCGTTCTCCATTTCCAGCGATCCTGCGTCGCCGTACTCGGCAGACCAGACCCAGGCGTTTTCCCGGAAGCAGTGGAGCGTGTTGCCCTTCACCGAACAGCAGATCAAGGCCGATCCGCACTATCAGGCGCTGATTATCCGTGAGGGAGATGAGGCGGCCAGAGTGGCTACGCAATAGCGCCGCTGTCCTGCGCGAAAAAAGCCGCGTCCCGAAAGGGTCGCGGCTTTTTTCAGTTATGGGTGGGGCGTGGCCCGATGGGATTGAGCACCGGGTTTCCGTCCTGGTTCCGGGTCAGGTAGACCGGCAGGACTTTGGGCAGCGAAGGCACCAGATTCTTCACTTCATCGAGGTCGTAGACGCCACCGATACGCAGGGCGCCGGTGCTGTTATCGGCCAGCATGACCGGGCGATCCAGGTAGCGGTTGATCAGCGGCAGCGCCTCGCTGAGGGCCAGGTTGTCCAGCACCAGCTTACCGTTGCGCCAGGCCAGTGAGTTGTCATTGCCGTCGATTTCACGCACCTGTGGCAGGTAGTCGCCGGCCTTGTAGCTCGCCTGCATGCCAGGGGAAAGCTGCGAGCTACCGCCGTTGGGCGCCGGGTTGCTGGTCACCTGTACGGAGCCTTCGACCAGCGTGACCCGCACTTGATCCTGGTACATCCAGACATTGAAGCGGGTGCCGGTCACGCGCACCTGGCCCTGGTCCGCCCGAACGATGAACGGGTGCTGGCGGTCATGGCTGACGTCGAAGAAGGCCTCGCCTTTTTCCAGCGTGACGCGACGCTCGTCCTTATAGTTGGCAAACACCAGCTCGCTGTTCAGGTTCAGCTCCACCTGGCTGCCGTCACTCAGGGTGACATGGCGCACGGTTGCGCCGGCTTCATAGCGTTGGTAGCTGTCAGGCAGCCAGCCCAGGTTCCAGCCGGAGAACGCCGCCAGGGGCAAGCCCAGCGCAAGCATGGCAGCAGCGACCGCCAAGCGGTTCCAGCGCGAGCGTGGACGGTATGTTTGAGCCGCCCGAGCCGTCGACTCGACCCGGGGCAATTGATCGGCGACCTCCCAGATCTCCAGCATGGCCTCATATTCGAACGCGTGCAGCGGATCCGCGTCGTGCCACTGCTTGAATGCCTGCCGCTCGGCATCGGTGCAATCGGCCGCATGCAGGCGCATGCACCAATGGGCGGCCGCATCGGTGATGGCGTCGTATTCGGCTTCCGAGAGGGTACGTTCGGTCATGGACTCTTCCTGGTTTGCCGCATTCTAACCTTCGGCGTCCGCCGCCGAGAACTGCCGTCATGGCGTTTAACTATCAAATTTTCCGGGTTTTGCCGCCCGGAAGGCTCAAGCATCGGCATCTGGCGGGTGTAGCCTCTCATAAACATCGTGAAAAAAAGATCAAGGCTCGTGCGCTTCAAGCCAAATGCCCAGCTTGCAGGGCTAGCGCATCGGCAACGAAGAGGGCGCATCGAGTTGGCGGCCCAGTTCACAGATCAGCCGTGCCAGCGAATCGGCGTTGCGCAGTATGAGATCAATGCGTTTATCCGGCAGATGCGGATACAAGAACACATCACGAGCCTCGTCCATGGACTCGGCACCGGTAACCTTGAGGATTTCCCTGGCCACGTCCTGAAGTTCAGGCACCCGTTCCAGGCTCCTGAGTGCACCAGCTGTGCCATCCCAGGCCATGAACAGCTTGTGTCTCGGGGTGCTCAACGAAAGCGCGCTGGACTGCTGTTTTTTCTGCGAGTTGTATTTTTCCTTGCCCAGTGGCGTCGCTCTGGAGATCAGGTCGAGGAAAGGCAGTGCCGCATCCAGGTAAGCGATATCGTAGGTATTGAAGAGCTGATGGGAAATTTCGTGGATCAGCGTCGCCGCTTGGGCGTGGGCGTCGATATTGAAGAATGGCGGCACCAGTTCCTTGTATTCATCCAGCCCTACGTGGAAGAAAAACTGGGTCAGATAAATTCTGCCGACGGCATTGGGTTCGAGCACGAAGGCGGTCGCCGCATCGTTGGCGTCCTTGAGATTGCCAATGACGATGCGTTTGCCGTTCTGCAATTCCCAGGACGGGTCCGCCAGGGCCTGGCAGATCGGTGCAACGGCCGTGTGGATTTTTTTGACCAGGCTGGCATCGACCTCATGGACACCGAAAAACGCCTTCAGGAATACCTCCAGCCTTGACCCTGGCGGCACTTGACGCTTGATTTGATCAAGGTTGTGCAGGGCATTGCCGCAATAATGCCGCGCCGTTTCCAAGGCCTGCACAATCGCGGTCGCATAGTGGGGATACTTGCGGCGTATCTGCGCCATGCCCCGGGCCTCGATGTTCATGGAGCCGGCAGCCGTGTGGTCGCTGTAGGCGTTGGCCAACGTCGACATCACTTTGCCGTAGCGAATCGTCTGGCGTCGTGGGTCGATGGTCCAATGCTGACCGTCAGGCGAGCTGTGAAGGATCGGCCCTTCGGCATTCGCATGGATCACGCGCCAGGCCTGTTCCACCTTCGCCACCTGGAACACCTTACCGGCGACGGGCACGTAGAGCTTGCCGGTCGCCATGTCTTTGTAGGTGCCGTGTGTGGCGTGTTTGTGTAGCGTGTCGAGGCTGACTCCGTTGGCTTCGAAGGGGTGCAGGTTGGTGCGCGTCGCAACGGTGGACGCAATGTCCTTCCACGAGGGTGCTGACGGGCCAGGAGTGCCGGGCGCGCCTGGACCGATCGGGGCGAGCAGGCCGAAGGTATCATCCGGGTTAAGGGCGCCCAGGGAGACCATCTCCGCCGCCCCGGCGATGAAATCGTGCAGGCCGGCTTTCCAATCGTGCTGTTGCAGTGACTCGGCAGAGGCCTTGAAGTCCTGGTAGCTTTCCCAAAGCGTCTCGATGAACGTCAGTTTGCCCTGCAACTGTTTGCCCGCCAGCTTGACCCCGGCCTTGAACAAGTGTTTGACGGTGTCCCAATCGAAATGACGCCTTGTGTCGGTTTGCGTCGTCAGCATGTCGGCCAGCAACCTGACATTGTCGTCGAACAGCGTGTCGAGCAGGTTCGTCGCTATGGGGTTCGAGGCCAGGGCGATCTCCGACGAGGCCCCCACCGTCGAGGCGAACAGATTTGCGAAGGTGGCCTGCTGGCTTTCTGGAAGCCGGCGGATCAACAGGTCCTGGAGCGCACCCGGCACATTGAATGCCGCCAACACGCTGGCTTCATCCTTGAATTCGGAAAACTGATGGCCCGTATGGTAGGGCGAATACAGCACCTGAGGCGCCGTTGCATCGCTGCTGGAGCCGATCAGGTACAACCCAAGTGTCTTGATTGCGCGAGTGCCTTCGGTCTTGATCAGCTCCAAAGGTCGAATCAATGCGCTGGCGCCCGCCACGGTCTGGCGCGCAATGGCATCCGGCATGTCCAACACCTGGCGAATCAGGTCGAAGGCCGTCGGTGAAAGATGCTGCTGCAAATGCAGCGCGTGGGCGTATTGCAACAGTTGCCAGGGCAACTGTCGGCCAAAGCGCTGTTTGCTCTGCCGGGCTTCGACGCCGGAGCCGGAAAGCGTGTCCACGACGGTTCGTTGATACACCGTGGGAATGTCCAGGGACAGCAGCAACTGCCTGATCGCCGCCTCGTTCAGGCCGTCCGGCAACTTTTGCCGGGTGGTCGATGACACCTTGAAGCCGGTCATCTGGATGACGTCGTTATGGTTCAGCGCGAAATCGGTCAACAGGCTGGCCGGCCCCGCCACGGCAAGGTTCGGGGTGATCAGGAGCGTGGCAGGGTCGAGGTTGCTGGCGGCGAAGCGTGTGTTCAGCAGCCGCTTCAACGTCCGATTGACGTAGCTGTGCAGCGGTTCGATACCGTCGAGGTAATCCTTGCCGTCGCTCGCGCTGTTCTTGTATTGCTCAAGCAGGTCGATGTGCAGGCGCTGGTCTTCAACCGAGGCGGTGCCGAGCCAGGCGGGCAGTTTCTGTTGCCAGCGGATGGCCTCGGCGATACGTACCGCCCGAGGCAGGTTGGTCGGGGCGCCTGCGTTGAGCCGGGCTTGCAGGCTATTTCGCAACGCCGTGCCGGTCAGCCGCCAGTCACCGGATTTCAAGGCGTTCAAGTAACTGTGCTCGGCCTCGAAGTGTTCGATGAATGACTGCATCCGGTTGAGCGGCGCATTGTCTTCAATCAGTTCAAAGGTTTCGAACTGGTAGCGGCCGTGAGGCTTGCGCTGGGAAGGGGTGAGGTTGGCGAGCAGGGCGAAGCGCCGTTGTGGATCAAGCAATTGCCGATTCAGGTGCTTCGTTGCACGTTCCACGCAGCTGAACGCTTGTAAGCCGTCGGCGGGCGTCCAGAGGATGCCCATGCCTGAAAGCGGGGTATCGAGCCCCCCGCGCTCGGTCAGGAAAAAACAGCTGGCCAGGGGCATGGAAGCCATTTCGCCCTCTGCGTGGTACGCCACTCTCAGCGAGTAGACATCGGGCCGGAAACCTTTGACCCCGATCCGTTGCTTGCGGTCCGGGTATTGGGAATCGGCGGCGAAAACGCTGCTGATGAGATCGTGCGCAGCCGCGGGCAATGTCTCGTTGAGCTCCCGCAGTTCGGCCTCTGCGCGTAAGCCCAGGGAAAACACGTGGGCCAGGTTGGGTAGCAATCCGCGCAGTTGGGTGCGCAGCGAAGCCGAGTGGGTGGCTGGCAGGCGTGTCAGTTGGCTATTGAGGGCGTCCTCGACCGTGGCATAGCTCTTGATCTTTCGTTCCAGGGTGTCGGCCAAGTAGTTGGAGGGGCGCAAGTCGCCGTAAAAAGCCGGCTGCGTACCCCAGTGTCCGTCGGTTTCCATGCGCATCAGGCTGGGGCCGATCAACGAGCGTATGTCGAGTGCCTTGTCGATGAGCGCGTGAATGTCCATCTCATTCTGACGGGACATCTGCAATGCGTAGCTGAGGTTGTTCAGTTGCTTGCCGATGATGGCGCCGGCCAGCGACTCGGAAACCGGCAGATCCACGGCCTTGCCTGACACCTGCGGTGTGTCGAAGCGCAGGAAACGGTTACGTTCATCCAGGCTCAGCAGGCTGTACAGCGCTTCTTTGCCAGCGGCGGGGGTTGGTTTGTTCAGGAGCACATCCTTGAACCCCAGGTAATTGTCGACTTTCTGCACGCCGCGGTTGGGCGTGTAGAGGTAGTGACCCTTGCCGCTGATCATCAAGGCGCCGGCGAGTTCAACGTAAAGCGGTTCGTACTCCCAAAGGCGCACGGATTCGATGAACAGCAGTGGCTCTTCCCGTCGGGACGGCCTGAACAATCGCAGCAGTTCCTGATTCTGTTCGTCGGTCAGTTGCTTGCTGTCCCTTTGGTGCAGGATGCTCGCCTGTAATGCGCTTTCGATCACCTGCGACAGCAACAGTCGACGTGAGGCGTGGAAAGGTCCGCTGGCGTCCCAGTAGCGGTCGATGCAGCGTATGAGGCTGGGGATCAGGTTCCTGGCGGTACCCTTCAAGACGCTTTCCCACTGCCGGGTGTTCTCGGATGAAGCGGTGATCTGGGGATGGATGAAATCCACGTCATGCCCGACAGGTCGCCCCTGATGGTGGAAATAGACAAGCACCGCTTCGGCCAGCGACAGGTGGCGGGTCACCTGGCCCGATTGCGGATCCGCCGGGTTGGCTCCGGTGCTCAAGGCTACGCGGGTCTGCTGATGATCGAAATTCACCACGGCCTCGCTCAACATCTCTTCGAGCATGACGCGCAGCGAAGGCAACTTGAGCAGTTCATCCACCATGACCAGGGCATTGAGGTTCTGCGCGTGCTCAATGGAGTCGATCGCGCACCTGAAGACATCGTTGGTGATGGTCCGGCGGCTTTTTTCGAGCGAGCTGGCGGCGTTCAGTTCGGCACGCTGGGAAATCGCCAGGAACCGGAACAGGTCGGCACGCGCTGTCGAGTCGTCCAACAGCTCGTCCATTCGATTGTCCAGCGCTTGCAGGTTGGCGAACTTTTTCAGGCCACCATGCGGCGTATAGAGGAACGCGGGCCGCAGGTCCGCCTCGTCAGTGTCTGCCTGGCCGGTGTAGGGCAAGGCGCTGAGGGTAAAACAGCCGGCCAGTGGGATCGGCGGGTTGTCGCCGGCTTGCAGTGTGATCGTTTCGGCCCACATCGGTCGCGTCTGTGAACGGCGCTGGGCGTGGCTGGGCAGGGCGACATGGTGCAGCCAATCGAGATCGGCCTGCGTCAGGTCATGGGCGCGGGTCAAGGGGTCCAAATGCTGGGTGCCCAGCACTTGGGGAAATAACAGGGGCGAGGTCTCAATGGTCATCATGGCTTCTCTATCAGGGCGCCGCGAGACGGCGAGCCCGTGGATGAAGCCGCCACACTAGTGACCCGGCAGCGGGCAAGGGCGGTACATAGTTACCGCGCCGGACAAGGATTGACACAGTGCAGGCGAAGCAGTGTTAATCGGCGCACTGGTTGTCCCAACGCTGTCGCTACCTCCAACAATCATTCTGGAGCTTCAGATGTCTGCGCTATCCGATCACGCTGATTCTTGCACCCTGTCCCTTGATGAACTGGTGGGCCTGCTGGAGCGGATTTTCCTGCGCCATGGCACGTCCGCCGAGGTCGCCCGGACCCTGGCGCAGAACTGCGCCTGCGCCCAACGCGACGGCGCCCACAGCCACGGGGTGTTTCGCATCCCCGGCTATGTCTCGACGCTCAAGAGCGGCTGGGTCGATGGGCAGGCGGTGCCGGTGGTCGAAGACGTCGCCTCCGGTTTCGTGCGGGTGGACGCCGCTAACGGTTTCGCCCAGCCGGCGCTGGCGGCGGCCCGTGCGTTGCTGGTCGAAAAGGCGCGCAGCGCCGGAATAGCCGTGCTGGCTATCCGTAACTCTCATCACTTTGCCGCGCTCTGGCCGGATGTCGAGCCGTTTGCCTACGAGGGTCTGGTGGCTTTGAGCGTGGTCAATAGCATGACGTGCGTGGTGCCGCACGGCGCGGACCGTCCGTTGTTCGGTACCAATCCGATTGCCTTCGCTGCGCCTCGGGCCGACGGTGAGCCGATTGTCTTCGACCTTGCCACCAGCGCCATCGCCCATGGCGACGTGCAGATTGCCGCGCGCAAGGGCGAGTTGCTGCCTCCCGGCATGGGCGTGGACAGCCTTGGCCAGCCGACCCGCGACCCGAAGGCGATTCTCGAAGGCGGGGCACTGTTGCCGTTTGGCGGGCACAAAGGCTCGGCGTTGTCGATGATGGTCGAGTTGCTGGCAGCCGCGCTGACGGGGGGCAACTTCTCGTTCGAGTTCGACTGGCATAATCACCCTGGGGCCAAGACCCCCTGGACCGGCCAGTTGCTGATCGTGATCGACCCGAGCAAGGCTGCCGGGCAGAGCTTCGCCGAACGCAGCCAGGAACTGGTCCGGCAGATGCACGGCGTGGGCCTGCGACGCTTGCCGGGGGACCGTCGGCACCGAGAACGCAGCAAATCCAATGAGCAAGGCATTGCTTTGGATGAACAGACGCTGGCGCAACTGCGTGAACTGGCGCGGATCTGAAAGCCGCGTCGTGCCAGTACGCCTGCTCGCGATGACGGGGTACACATCCTGTGATGTCGGCTCGGCCCTCAGGATCCCAAGGCAAACGCATCGGAATTAATTGGCTCGACCTTCCTCAAAGGACAATAGTCGCCACAGCCTACCTGTCGCTCTGCCCGGAGTCATTCATGAAAACCAAAGCGGTACTCACGGAACAAGACGTCGCACAATTGCTGGTGGCAGCCAAGGAACTGGCCCATCAACGCCAGTGGGCGGTATCGGTTTGCGTGGTCGACGATGGCGGCCATCCGCTTGGGCTGTTGCGCCTGGACGATGCCACGCCACTGTCGGCCTACATCGCCACTGAAAAAGCCCGTACTGCCGCCATGGGACGGCGCGACAGCAAGTTCTTCGAAGACATGATCAATGACGGCCGCCACGCCTTTCTCAGCGCACCGCACCTGCATGGCATGCTTGAAGGCGGGGTTGCCATCCGCCATGACGGGCAGTGCATCGGCGCGATCGGCGTTTCGGGCGTCAAGTCGGAGCAGGATGCCGAACTGGCTCGGCTGGCGGTGGAAACGGTGCTGCCGATCCTTACACCGGATGCTTGATAAACCGCTATCGCGAGCAGGCTCGCTCCCACAGTGGAACTGCGGCGGGCCGACTGTTTGTGAACGGCAAAATAACCTGTGGCAGCGAGCTTGCCCGCGATGGCGCCGGGCCGGGCGACGACTCCCTTGGCAGATTTGCACAAATCTTCCAGACACCACCGGCCACAGCCGTTAATCTGCCCAGGCCAATCCACCGAACAGGGCCGCCCATGACCTCGCGCAACTGGATCGATCTCAAGCAGGACGCCACGTCCGGCATCGAGACCGTGCGCGCGCATTTCGAAGGGCATGCCTACGATCCCCACTGGCACGACACTTATCTGGTGGGCGTGACCGAGCAGGGGGTGCAGCAATTTCATTGTCGTCGCCAGCAGCACAACAGCACGCCGGGCAAGGTATTCCTGCTTGAACCCGGTGAGCTGCATGACGGCAATGCACCCCACGAAAAGGGCTTTACCTATCGCACGTTGTACCTGGAGCCGCATTGGCTCGAACGTGAGCTGCGGTCCTTGTTCGACGTGGCGCCGGACAACGCCCAATTGGGCTTCGCCGCGACCCTGACCGATGATGCGCGGCTGGCCGGTGCCACCGCCGCTGCATTCCAGAGCTTGCATCAGCAGGAGATCCGCATTGTGCGCCAGACGGCCCTCGACAACTTGCTCGCCAACCTCACGCAACACCTGCACTGGCGTGCACGGATCAACCCGGACCCCAGGTTGCCATTGGTCGCGCAGCAGGCCCGGGATTACCTGCACAGCCATCTGAGCGAAGACGTCGGCCTGGACGACCTGGCGCGGGCTACCGGGGTCGATCGCTTTCGCCTGACCCGGGCGTTCAAGGCCGCGTTCGGCCTGGCGCCCCACGCGTACCTGATCCAGTTGCGACTGGCCCGGGCGCGACGCCTGCTTGCCAGCGGTGAAAGCGCCGTGGCAGTGGCCGCCTTGCTCGGCTTTGCCGACCAGAGTCACCTCGGCCGCTGGTTCCAGCGTGCTTATCGTCTGAGCCCGGCGGACTACCGCAAACGCTGCTCAATTGTTCCAGACTGAGCACCGCTGCACGGGGGAGGATCGGCTCACGATCCTTTACCGAGAAGTCGCTCCATGGACCAGTTACTGCCGTTTGCCTTGTTCGCCTTTGTCGCCTCCATCACGCCCGGCCCGACCAACATCCTGGTGCTGAGCCATAGCTCGCGCTTCGGCCTGCCGACCACCGTACCGATCATCCTCGGCGCCTGCGCGGCAGCGGCCTTGCTGGTGTTGTTGGTGGGCACCGGGCTCGGCGACCTTCTGGCCCGTCACACCACCCTCCAAACGGCACTGTCCTGGGCCGGTATCGCCTGGCTGAGCTGGATGGCCTGGCAGATTTTCAGCGCCCCGGCCCAGGCCATCGACCCCGACCAGCCTGTAGAAGGCCCGACCCTCGGCCTGGTCGGGGCTGCCGGTTTGCAACTGGTAAACCCCAAGACCTGGATGATGGCCCTGGCAGTGGTCAGTGTCTTCGCCGGAGCCGAGGCCGACCGCACCGTGCGGGTGCTGTGGCTGTCACTGGCATTCTTTGCGATCTCTATCCCTTGCATGACCGTCTGGGCTTATCTGGGCCGTGGCGCGGCCCGATTCTGCCGCTCCGCCGTGGCGATGGGACGCTTCAATCGGGTCATGGCGGTGATGTTGCTGGTGTCGGCGTGGCTGACGCTGGTGGTGTGACTGTGATGCCCTGCGGCAACCGCTTGCAACAGTCGCAGGGTTTCAAAGAACGAGTGATTTGGGGAGCATCGCCCACGCCAGAACTCAGCGTATTTCACGTTGTAGATGCTCTATAGACCCCAAGGAAGGAGGTCCATCATGTCAACCGTTACCCATATAGATTTTATCCAGGCCAGGCTGCCAGCCTGGCTGAAAAGGGCCACACGGCCCCGCCAGGAACGCTTCAAGGTGCTGACCCGGCAATTGCAGCGCGACAGCGATGCCCTCAATGCCTTGCTAGGCGATCTGCCGGCGCCTTATGCCTTCACCCTCGACCGGCTCAAGGGGCAATCGCAATTGCAGGGCTGGAGCCAGGTGAACGGCGGCGGCAGTGTGGCGGACGCGATAAAGCGCGCCAGGGTCCGGCGCGGCCCGTACGTCACCGATCCTTCGCTGTCGGTGATCGAAGCGGCCATGCGCAATTACCCTCCGGCCGATGCCGTCGCCGGCGGGGATTTCGACAGCCGGGGCGAGCTGTTCATCCAGGGCCGGCGGGGCGAGTTCCAGCAAGGGGATACGCCATCGAACACCGCGCCACTGGGCATGACCCCGGCCAGTTTCGCCAGCCTTTGCCGGCAGCTGGACATCGGCGGCGCCTACCGGCAGATACTTGAACGCAAGCTGCCGCGCATCACCGGCGAAGTGCCAGGGGTGGCGAAGGCCTACATCGCCTACGCACGCAGCCAACTGCTCCACGATGCCTACGAGGCCAAGCTGGAAGGACGCCTGGACACTACGGGCGAACGGTTGCTGGCCTACGCCGGTGTCCATCTCGAAGAGCAGCCGGTGGCGCCCTTGGCCTGCGAGGTCAAGGCTCTGGAGCTGCTGGGTGCGCCATTGTTTGGCGCTCGGGTGTACTGGGGGCTGGCGGGGGACGCCAACGGCGTTCGTCCGATTGTCCTGCACATGCCCCACGATGCCGTTACCCCGCTCAAACAGTTCCCGAGTTTGCAAGCGCTGTCGGCGGAGTTGACCGAGCGGGTCCGCAAGCGCAGTTACCGCCAGAGCCTGATGCGTTACCTGCCACTGCGTTTGCAGGCGAGCCTCGGGCCGGCCCTGCACGATCAAGTGGAGTGGAAGGTCGTCGACAACCTCAATCTGTTTCAGGAGATTCATGCCCGCATCACGGGGTGGCGCGAAGGCGAGCGGGGCGAGGACGACAATCATCGGCGCATCCGGATCCCCACGCCGAAAGTGGCCTGGGGCCTGAATGAAGTTCGCGAGAACCACTGGCACGCCGCCTATCACGAGTGGCGCGGGCACACCCTGGGCAACGCTTCGGCGTTGATGGTCCCGACCCGGGACCAGGACTGGCGGGCGCTGTTGGCTCGTCTCGAATACTGGGAGGGGCTCGTTGAGCGGTCGCTGATGCTCGCCGCAACCTTTTTTCCATTCTGCGCACCTATCGGAATGGTCGCAGCGGCGGTGGGTGGCGTGCGGCTGGTGTACGAAATCTTCGAAGGCGTCCAGGCCTTCAACGAGGGCCACGCGCAGGAAGGCATCGAGCATATTTTCAACGTGCTGTTCGGGATCGCACAGGGTGCCTACCTGGGCTTCATCGGCGGGGCCGTCGAGCCGATGCGGGTGGCTGACGGCACCACCCGCCTGTGGAATGGCGACGTGCGCCCCTTCGAAGCGCAGCGCTTGCCACCGCTGGAGGCCGAGCAGGATGCCTGGGGCGTCTGGCGCACCCCGGACGAGGCCTGGGTGCGCATCGACGATCGCTACTTCGAGGTGCAGGGTACCCAGGATAACCTCAGCCTGCGCCTGCCGTCCGCGCATCGGGGCGTGACACCGCCGCTGGAGTGGAGCCGCGGCCGTGGCTGGCAGTGGGCCCATCGCAACCCGATGCAGCGCGACAACCTGACGCTGCTGCGCAACTTTACCCAGACGCCGGCCGATCTGGACAATACGACAATCCTCGCGGTGCAACGTCGGGTCGGCGTCAGCGAGTCGCATCTGCGCTACCTGCAAGTCGAGGCGCGACCGATGCCGGCGATATTGGCCGACGCCCTGGATGAGGCGCGGAATTGGCAATGGGTACGCCACACCATCGAGCGCCTGCGTCGGGGTGAAGCACCCCAGGGCAAGCATTTTCGCATCGTCCAGACACTGGCGGAGCTGCCGGGCTGGCCGCGTAACACGACGCTGCGTTATCACGATGGTGTCACGCTTTACCCCGTGGGCAGCATCAGCGACACACGGTTTATCCTGCTGAGCAAAATGGACCTTGCCAGCGACGCGTGGGCCGCGCGGATCCTGGATGGCTTGAGTGTCAGTGAACAAAGCGCGCTGCTTGGACAGAACAGTCTCGGGTTACCGCCGCTGGAGCGCAGTCGCCTGTTGGCCGGGCGTTGGGCGGCGCGTCTGGAGCGAAGTGCCCGACGGGTGACGCTGGCGATGGTCAGGTCTGTCGAGCTCGATCCCTTGGCGGTGCCCCTGGCCCGAGCGTTCCCGGGCCTGCCGGAGTCCATCGCCAACGAGCTGGTCCACGACGTGGCCGGCAATGATCGACTGCGCCTGCTGGAGGGTCGTGTCCCTGAAAACCTCGGCATCCAGTGCGCCGAAGCCTTGCGTGAGCTGCGCCTGAGTCGGGCCTTGCGAGCGCTGGAGCGCGGCGACAGTACGCTTGATCGGGATCGCATCGTCATCAGCCTGCTCGCCAAGGCGCCTGGGTTGAAGGGCCGCGTGCATCTGCGCCTGTGGTTGCGCGAGCTGCCGGGCCCGCTCGAGTTGGGGGACTCCGGGCCGTTGAAAGTGATCCGTCAGGAAGGCGACCTGTATCGTCCCTTCGACGAAACCGGCGAAGAGCTGGCGAGTGCCTTGAGCCTGGAGGAGGCCCTGTTGAGAGCCATGCCGGACGATGCCCGCCGCGCATTGGGCTTGAACATCTGGGAGGCGGCCAGACTCCGCAGTCAGCTGTTGGCTCAGGCACTGGACGACCGCCAGGCCCTTCGCCCCTATCTGTTGATGCGCCGCCTGGGCAGCGCTGGTTCCGAACCGCAGTGGTTAAACGGACGCCTGGTCTATCCCCTCAGCGGCCGCGGTCGGCTCGGGCTGCAGGAATGGATCGGCAGCTTGAATCAGCGTCTTGAGCGGCTTTATCCCGCGCACGCGGCGGATGGCCTCGAACGACTAAGGTCAGGTCTGGCCGACCAGGCTGAAGTCCTGGGCATCAGCGCCAGCGAACTGGTCGGTCGCCTGGAAAGCGACTGGGCCACCCTGGACGAAGAGCTGCGCCAGTGGGCGGATGATGAAGGCTTCCATCACCCGGTCGAGCAGGCCCTGGACCGCGAGACGCTGGTTGCACAACGTCGACTGATTGCCAGGAGAATTCGTCGTGCGTGGCAGCGCGCACCGGATCCGGGTCGGGAAGGCAGCGAGCTGGTGCTGCGAATAGAAAACGTCACCATAGGCCGGTTGCCGCCGATCAGTGTTCGTTTCGAGCATATCGAAGCGGTGATTCTGAGCAACGCGGGCCTGATGGAAGATCCTTCGGACTTCCTGCGAATGTTTCCCCTGATCGACGCACTGAATCTGCACGGCAATCAGCTCACCGCCATCCCGGCAGCGGTGGCTGAGTTGTCCGCACTGGTGGATCTGTCATTGGGACGCAATCCGCTGCATTTGAACGCGAATGTGTTCGCGCCATTGTCGGGCAGCGAAACGCCCGGTCCTTTATGGACCCTGAACCTGTCAGGCATCAGCAGCGGCGCGGAGGCGGGGACCAGAGCCGAGGTGCTTGCGGCCATCAACAGTCTGTCCTTGCTACCGACCCTGCGTGAGGTCGTATGGACCGACAACCTGAGTTTCACGGCCGAGCAGCTACAAGCCCTGACCACTGCGGTACCGGGCTTGCGAACCTTGAATCTGATGCGTTGTGGCCTGCGCCTGGATGAGGAGGGCAGTGCCTTCCTGCGCACGGCAACGGAGTTACGGGAGCTGCGCCTGAGCGAAAACAATTGCAGGGATTTGCCAGCGTTGCCCGAGCTTGCGAACCTGCTGGAGTTGGAACTGGCGAGGTCCAGGCTGGATCGGGTGCCGCCGCTGGTCCTGTCGGTGCTGGCCAGGCATTCCGAGCAGAGCTTCTCCGACATGTTCGTGGTCGATCTGCGGGAAAACCGGATCACCCGGATCGAGGACGACCTGCTTCCTGCTCTGGGTCGCTTGACCGATGACATGCTGGGGATCTGGCTCGACGACAATCCATTGCCCAGCGCGCAGATCATGTCGCTTCGCGATTTGATGGCCGACGCTTTCCGCTACAGCGTCGATGACTGGCTGTACATTTCTCCTCCCTTGCAAAGGGCGCTTGAGGTGGCCCGCGATGATCCCGCGATGCGCAGGTTCATCGACTGGTTCTCCTCCGGTATCCAGGCCGCGGACGGCCGTTCTCCGACCGGGCTGACGTACGCTGACCGTGAGAGAGCGGCGATCGTGATGCGGCAGTACGTCAACTATCGCGACGTTTACGCCCAGCTGCCGACGCAGTTGGGCGACTTCGACCAGCAACTGCAGCAACTGCGCGCACGCCTGCATGTTCGCAGTCTCGACAGGCAGCCGCCCGACCTGGTCGAGCTGGAAATGCATTTCCTGATGTTCGAGTCGGTGATGCACGCTCGCCTGGCCCGACATGGCGCGCCGTTCGCGACTTTTCTGAGCGCTCACCACACCCTTTGGGACCAGGCGCTGACGGGACGCTACCCCGACGTCGTGCAACGTCAGGGGTACATGACCCGCGACGCGTTCACCGACTGGCTCAGCGATGCCCAGGACAGCTTCAATAGCAACGACCAGGACCCGCGCATCGGCGAAATGACCTGGCGACCCTACCTGGGATTGATGTCCAGGGATTGGTCCGAAGGACTGGCGCGCTGGGAAACGGTCGATGACGATCTGGTGGATGCCTTCAGTGGTCCTGTGAATCCGTCGCGATGGCCCCAGGTCATGCTGGACAATCTGGCGCATCCGGACGCCGACTTGCCCAGTGCCTGGGAATCGATCATGGAGGACGGGCAAACTGTCTGGCGTCGGGTCAGGCTCGAAGCCGTGGCGGATGTGGACTGGACCTCGGGCCAGCCAGTGACCCTCACCGAAGACCAACTGCGCCGGACCATGGCCATCTATCGTTCGGTCAAGAGCCGGGAAGTCGAGGCGCTGGTGCGTCGGGTCACCACTGGCTTGGTCAATGCCTGGTGGCCGGTGCTGCCGCTTTGAATACCAGCGCTTTCAAACCGCATTGACTGTCGATGTCCGGGAATTCCGGTGGGTTGGCCAAGCGTTCCACGAAGGCCAGCCCCGGGGCCTCACGGGTCACGCCATCGATGAGAAAGTCCGGGCCGGTCGCCGGGTCATTGCTGCAGGCCAGGAGAATGCCCTGGGCCGTCAGCAATTCCGGCAGCCGACGCAGCACCCGCTGGTAATCCTTGGTCAGCAGGAAACTCCCTTTCTGGAAGGTCGGCGGATCGATGATCACCAGGTCGTAGGGACCGCTGTTGATCACTTTGCCCCAGGACTTGAACAGATCGTGCCCAAGGAAACTCACCTGGCTCAGGTCGTGGCCGTTGAGCCGATGATTGTCCCGGCCTCGGCTCAGGGCGGCGCGGGACATGTCCAGGTTGACCACGTGCCGTGCACCGCCGGCGATGGCAGCCACCGAGAAACCGCAGGTGTAGGCAAACAGATTCAGCACGCGTTTGCCTTCGGCGTTGGCGCGCACCCAGTCGCGGCCATAGCGCATATCCAGGAACAGGCCGTTGTTCTGCTTCTTGCCCAGGTCAATCCGGTAGCGCAGGCCACCTTCGGTCAGGGTCCATTCGTCGATGGGCTCGCCCACCAGCCATTGGGTGAGGCTCTGGGGCAGGTAGCGGTGTTGCACGGCGAGGGCATGGGCGCCGCTGTTTTTCCAGGCGGATGAAGCGCCGAGCGCGAGCAGTGTCGCGAGCAAATCATCCAATTGCGCCTGCTCCGGTTCCTTGAACAGCGACACCAGCACGATGCCTTGCAGCCAGTCGACGGTGATTTGCTCCAGCCCCGGCCAGCAGCGGCCACGCCCGTGAAACAAGCGGCGAGTCTCCTGCGGCGGGGACGCCAGGGCTGTGAGCAAATGAGTCTGCAGGGTCTGGAGCGCTTGAGGGTTCATCAGGCAAGGCCGGCGATTCGAAAGGCCGGCATTTTAACCACTGCCCGATCAGGTGCAATCCTGATGATCAGACGCGATCCCTGTGGCGAGGGGATTTATCCCCGTTGGGCCGCATAGCGGCCCCGAGAAGTGCAGCCACGCACCGACTCTGCCCCCCAACTCTAGCCACCACTGCTAGCCAAAATGCTCGCCACCTGCTGCGGCCGGCAGTTCAGATAGGCCGAGCGCTTGAGCCAGCCCGGGTCTGGATACCAGGAAAACATGAACTGGCCACCCTTTAGTCTGTCGATGACCTGGCGTGCCACCTGAGGACGCACGGCCGGGCAACCCTGGCTGCGCCCGATCCGGCCCTGGCGCGCGCTCCACAACGGATTCACGTAGTCAGCGGCATGGATCACGATGGCGCGGTCCCGGGCCTGGTCATTGAAACCCGGCTCCAGACCGTCCATGCGCAACGAATAGCCGTGGGTGCCCTGATAGCTTTCCTGGGTGCGGAACAGGCCCAGGCTGGACTGGTAGCTGCCCAGGCGATTGGAGAACTGGGTGGCGAAATTTTCCCCGGACTTCTGCCCGTGGGCCACCAGGTCACGCAACACCAGCTTCTTCTGGCGCAGGTCGAAGATCCATAGCCGGCGGGCCGTGGACGGTTGCGAGTAGTCGATGACCGCGAGGTGACGGGCCTGGGCCGCGCCGTTGGCGACTGCGCATTGCATCGCGCTCAGGGCACTTTTGAGCGCCTGGGGATTGAGTTCCGGCGCCGCGTGGGCGAGGCTGTTGTAGAGCTGAGAATTTGCCTTGTCAGCCAACGCCGGGCTGCACACCGCGCCCAGCCCGGTCATGACCAGGCAGAGTTGGCGCAAAGCCCTCAGTACGGATGAAAAATTCCCACGGTGGTGTTGGTTAGCGGCATCCCGTCCGGTGTAGTTCGTTTGCATGATGGCGGGTCGTACCTGTCGCAAAATTGCCCGTCAACGAGACGGCCATGGATTGGAGTAAAGCAGTTGTTCAAAAAGTCCGCATGTTACCTGAGCCTTTTATTGCTCACTGCGCCATTGGTCGCCACAGCCGAGGATGGCGACCCGGCGCTGGTGCAAACCACGCTGGGGCAATTGTCGGTCGCATGCCCGGAAGTCGCGGCGGGCGTCGACTTTCCGACGATGATCAACTTGCAGGCGTTCTATGAGCAAAACGCAGGCCAGGACATCTGGTCCGACGACGAACGACTCGCCGCATTAACAGCCCAGTTGCAGCAACTGGCCGATGACGGGTTGGATCCGAGGCGCTACCGCTTGCCGGTCGGAGGTGGCGGCCAATCCGCTCACTGCATCGACATCGCCATCAGCCAGCGCTACCTGCAAGCGTTGTACGAGCTGCGTTTCGGGTACCTGCCCCAGGACCGCCTGGAGCCGGTATGGAAGGCCAACCCACAACCTCGGGACCGTCAGGCCGAGGTCCTGGCGATTGCCGGGCCGGGTGTGCAAGACCTGGCGGCCGCCTTCGAGCAGGCCAGACCGCAACTGGCGTTGTATCGCAACTTACGCAGCCTCTATGCCAGCCTGCGGCAGCAACCGCTATCCGACTGGCAGCCGGTGCCGGGCGGGCCGCTGCTACAACCGGACAAACAGGACGCTCGCGTGCCGGCGCTGGCCCGGCGCCTGTTCGACGAAGGTTACTTGAGCGCAGCGCCGACGGACACCGACGAACATTACAGCCCGGTGCTGGTGGAGGCGATGAAGAGCTTCCAGCTCCAGCATTCGCTACAGGCCGATGGTGTGGTGGGGCCGTGGACGGTGACAGAGTTGAATGTCAGCCCCGCCACGCGCCGCGAGCAGTTGCGCATCAACCTGGAGCGCATGCGCTGGCTGGCCCAGGACCTGGAAGCCGACAGCGTCCTGGTCAACGTGGCTGCGGCCCAACTCACGGTCTACCAGGGCGGTGCGCCGGTCTGGCAAACCCGAACCCAGGTGGGACGCGCGCAGCGGCAGACGCCCTTGCTCAAATCCCAGGTCACGCGGCTGACTCTCAACCCGACGTGGACCATTCCTCCGACCATCATGCGTGAAGACAAACTGCCGGAGATCCGCCGTGATCCGGAGTTTCTCGCCCGGCAGAACCTGAGGATCCTCGACCGTGACGGCCTGCCGCTGACCGCTGCGGATGTCGATTGGGAGCATCCGGGTGACCTGATGTTGCGCCAGGATCCAGGGCCGAAGAACCCGTTGGGCAAAATGGCGATCCGCTTCCCCAACCCGTTTTCGGTGTACCTGCACGATACGCCGAGCCAGGCGTTGTTCAGCAAAGGCCCGCGGGCGTTCAGCTCAGGCTGCGTACGGATCGAACAGGTCATGCACTTGCGCGACCTGCTGGTGAGCCCGGCCGAGCGTGCGCGCACCGACACCTTGCTGGCCTCTGAATCGACTCATGAATTCAGGCTGGCCAAGCCGGTGCCGATCCTGCTCGGCTACTGGACCGTGCAGGCGGATGACCAGGGCCAGGCGGTGTATATCCCTGACATCTATGGGCGCGATGGCGCACTGTCCGCTGCCCGCGGGCGGGCGCTTTGAGGGATGGGTGGGAGCGCGCCTGCTCGCGAAAGCATTCGTACATTCGACACTCCTGCAAATTGGGCCACCGCAATCGCGAGCAGGCTCGCTCCCACATGGGTTCTGGTTGAAGCGGGTTCTGCGCTGGCCCGCACGGCTGCACTTTTATGAAGCCAGGGGCAGGGGATCGCACCAGAGGAAGGCAATTGTCGGTGCCTGGGGATCGCAGGCACGGGCGTTGTTGTGATCGACGTTTTCGCGAGCGGGCCCGCTCCCACAGGGTTTCGATGGTACTGAAGAGGCGGGCGACAAGAGGGTGGTGCCGGTTTGGCACGCTCACTGCAAGAGCCTGTGCAGGCCCGCCGTGAACGCAGTCGAGTGGGCACCCCGTCGGTCAACGAAGATCGAGCGCCAGAAGGCCGGGGAACAACGGTAGGTCAGGGCGCAGTCGCCGGATCGTTACCGCACAGAACAGGCAAAGACGCCTGGAACCGCAAGGTTTCAGGCGTCTTTTTTTTGCTTTCAAAAATCGTGATGGGCTTTTGTCGGGTGCTTTTATGAAATCCAACGTTGCTTCTCTGAACAAGCTGCAAACGCTGATCGTGATCGGCAATGGCATGGTCGGCCATCACTGTGTCGAACAATTGATCGAGCGCGGCGCCCTTGATCACTACCGCTTGCACGTGTTCAGCGAAGAGCCGATGCGTGCCTATGACCGCGTGCATTTGTCCGAGTATTTCTCCGGACGCGATGCCGAATCCCTGGCCCTGGGCGATGCGTCGTTGTACCAGACCCCAGGCGTCACCTTGCACCTGAGCGTACCAGTGCTGGAAATTGACCGGCAGGCTCGCCAGGTGGTCATCGAAGGTGATCGCATCGGCTACGACAAATTGGTGCTCGCCACGGGATCCTATCCCTTCGTGCCGCCGATCGAAGGCGCCGAGGGTGATTCGTGCCTGGTCTACCGCACCCTTGAAGACCTCGATGCTATCCGTGCTGCCGCCTGCCATGCGAGCCGTGGCGTGGTGGTCGGCGGCGGCCTGTTGGGCCTGGAGGCGGCCAACGCCCTCAAGTCCCTCGGCCTGGAAGCCCATGTGGTGGAATTTGCCCCGCGGCTGATGCCGGTACAATTGGACGTCCAGGGCGGCCTGGCGCTCAAGGCACGCATCGAGCAGCTCGGCGTCGGCGTGCACCTGTCCAAGGGCACCCAGTCCATCACCGCCGGCGAGGAGTACCGCTACCGGATGAATTTCGGTAACGACGACTTTCTTGAAACCGACCTCATCGTGTTCTCCGCCGGTATCCGCCCGCAGGATGCGCTGGCTCGCCAGTGTCATCTTCAGATCGGCCCGCGTGGTGGCGTGGTCATCGATGACCATTGCCAGACCAGCGATCCGGACATCTACGCCATCGGCGAGTGCGCTGCCTGGAACGGCAGTGTCTTCGGGCTGGTTGCACCGGGTTACCAGATGGCCCGCGACGTCGCGGCGCGCCTGTGTGGCGAGCCTGGCCAGGCGTTTACCGGCGCAGACATGTCCACCAAGCTCAAGTTGCTGGGTGTGGACGTCGGCTCCATCGGCGACGCCCACGGCAATACGCCGGGCTCGCGCAGCTTCCAGTTCATCGATGAAACCAGCGCCAGTTACCGGCGCCTGGTGGTGGACGCCGACGGCAAACGTGTGATCGGCGCCGTGCTGGTAGGCGACAACAGCTACTACGACACCTTGTTGCAGTACATGCAGAATGCGATTGCCCTGCCCAAGGACGCCGCCAGCCTGATCCTGCCGTCCTCCGAAGGTGCGCCGACCCTGGGCCCGGCAGCGCTGCCGGCCGCCGCTACCATCTGCTCCTGCCACAACGTCACCAAGGGCTCGATCTGCTCGGCCATCGATAGCGGCTGCACCGATCTGGGCCAGCTCAAGTGCGATACCAAGGCCGGCACCGGTTGCGGCGGGTGTGCGGCGCTGGTCAAGCAGGTGTTCGAGCACGAATTGAGTGCCCGTGGCGTCACCGTCGATAAAAGCCTGTGCGAACACTTCGCCTACACCCGCCAGGAGTTGTACGCCCTGGTCCGAGTGGAAGGCATCATCAGTTTTGAGGAACTGCTGGCCAAGCACGGCCGCGGACACACCGGCTGCGATTTGTGCAAACCGGCGGTGGGCTCGATCCTGGCGTCGTGCTGGAACCAGCCGATCATGGACCCGTCCCTGGTGCCGTTGCAGGACACCAACGATACGTTCATGGCGAACATGCAGAAAAACGGCACCTATTCGGTGGTGCCGCGTATCGCTGGCGGGGAAATCACTGCCGAAAAGCTGATCGCCATCGGCGTGGTCGCGAAGAAATACGACCTGTACACCAAGATCACCGGCGGCCAACGCATCGACCTGTTCGGCGCCCAGTTGCATCAGTTGCCGGATATCTGGTCCGAGCTGATCGAGGCCGGGTTCGAAACGGGGCACGCCTATGGCAAGTCCACCCGTACCGTGAAGTCCTGCGTGGGCAGCACCTGGTGCCGTTATGGCGTGCAGGACAGTGTGCAAATGGCGCTGACCCTCGAGGATCGCTACAAGGGCCTGCGTTCTCCGCACAAGCTCAAGTTCGCGGTGTCCGGTTGCACCCGTGAATGCGCCGAGGCCCAGAGCAAGGACGTCGGCGTGATCGCGACCGAGAAGGGTTGGAACCTCTATATCGCCGGCAACGGCGGCATGCGTCCGCGTCACGCCGAGCTGTTCGCCACCGACCTGGATGACCAAACCCTGATCCGCTACATCGACCGCTTCCTGATGTTCTACATCCGCACCGCCGACAAGTTGCAGCGTACCTCGGTCTGGCGCGAAAGCCTGGAAGGCGGCCTGGATTACCTCAAGCAAGTGATCATCGACGACAGCCTGGGCCTGGCAGCCGAACTCGAAGCCCAGATGCAGCTGGTGGTCGATCGCTACGAATGTGAGTGGGCCAACGCCCTCAAGGATCCGGAAAAGCTCAAGCGTTTCCGTACCTTCGTCAACGACGGGCGTGGCGATCCCGATGTTTATTTCGTCCGTGAGCGCGGCCAGCGTCGGCCGGTACACGCCGGCGAACTCCACCTGATTCCCGTTACCGAGGAGGTGCTCTGATGAGCCAGTCAAACGTCGTTCGCATGCCCATCCGCGATGCTGCCCGGCAGCCGATCCAGTGGCGTGCCCTGTGCAGTCGGGAGGACCTGGTTCCCAACTCCGGTGTGGTCGCCTGGCACGACGGCAGCCAGGTCGCGCTGCTGTATCTGCCCGAGCAAGAGGACAAGCCGCTGTACGCCATCGACAACCGCGACCCCAAGTCCGGCGCGAACGTGATCGGGCGTGGCCTGTTGGGCAGTATCAAGGGTGAGCTGGTAATTGCCTCGCCGATGTACAAGCAGCATTTTCGCCTCGAAGACGGCCATTGCCTGGAATATCCGGAGCAGAGCCTGCGGACCTGGCCGGTGCGGTTGAATGGGGATGTGGTTGAAATCGGCGAAGACTGATGCTTGCGCGACCGGCTTTTGTGGCGAGGGAGCTTGCTCCCGCTGGGCTGCGAAGCGGCCCCAAAACCCTGCGGGCGCTGCGCACTGGTGCGCCAACTCGGCCGAGCGGGACAAGCTCCCTCGCCACAGGAATCACGTGTGTGCTGTTGTTCTGTTAACTGAAGCTGGGGATTAGCAATGAAAACCGCCGCGCAACTGGTGAAACTCAAAAGTGTGCAGAACCAGCAGGTCCACAGCATCGGTCCGCAGCAGACGGTGCTGGAAGCCTTGCAGATCATGGCCGAGAAAAATGTCGGCGCGCTGCCGGTGATCGAAGATGGCCAAGTGGTAGGGGTGTTCAGCGAGCGCGATTACGCACGCAAAATGGTCTTGCACGGACGCTCTTCGATAGGTACGCCAGTACGCACGATCATGAGCACGCCGGTGATCACCGCCGACAGCCAGCAGAGTATCGAGCGCTGCATGTCAGTCATGACCGACAGTCACCTGCGGCATCTGCCGGTGCTGGATAACGGGCAACTGATCGGACTGTTGTCCATCGGCGACCTGGTGAAACAGGCCATCGTCGAACAGGCCGACCTGATTCGTCAGCTTGAGCATTACATTCGCGGACATTGATCTGTGCAGATCACTCAATACTGAGTGCCGCTTCCCCTGTGGCGAGGGAGCTTGCTCCCGCTGGGCTGCGAAGCAGACCCCTCGCAATCTTCTTTCAACCCGTAAAGAACCGCATCACACCAATACCCTGGAACTGCTCTCATGTATTAATTAGAATCACTCTCATTAAAGACCTTGCGCAGGCTTCCAGACATGAGTGATGCAGTGACGCCAACGGAGCACTCCCTCGATGCGTTGTACCGTGACCACGGTGGTTGGCTGGAAGGTTGGTTGCGTCGACGCATGGGTAACGCCTGGGATGCCGCGGATCTGCGCCAGGATACGTTCCTGCGCGTGCTCGCCAGTTCCCAGACCCTGGCCGACTTGCAGGAACCGCGGGCCTACCTACTGACCATCGGCAAGCGCCTGCTGAGCAACTTCTACACCCGGCGCAACCTGGAGCAGGCCTATCTCGATGCCCTGGCGAGCCTGCCCGAGGCGTGCATGCCGTCGCCCGAGCAGCGTTGGTTGTTGCTGGAAACCCTGCACGCACTGGACGAACTTCTCGACGGCCTGCCACCCTTGGTGCGGCGGGCCTTTTTGTGGAGTCAGCTCGAGGGCCTGGGGTATCGCGAGATCGGTGAGCGCATGCAGCTCAGCGAACGCACCATCAAGCGCTACATGGCTCAGGCCTACGAGCATTGTCTCTTGGTGGACCTATGAGCCGCCCGGCACCCACCCCGGAAGCCCGCGACACGGCCAGGGCCGCGGCGCGTTGGTTGATCCTGATGGAGTCCGGCGGCGATGAGTTCGACCCGGCGGCCTTACAGCATTGGCGCGACAGTCATGCGCACCACGAGGCTGCCTGGCAAAAGGCCCAGCAGCTGCGCCAACGATTCGTCGGCATTCCCGCCTCGTTGGGCATGGCGACGCTGGATCGCCCGGCGCTGGCGCGGCGTACGGTGCTCAAGCGTGCCCTGGGCGCCGCCGCGTTGGTGCCGACCGCCTGGTTCCTGGGCCGAGAGTTGCCGTTGCAAGTCTGGCGCGCCGACCTGCACACCGCCACCGGTGAACAACGGCGGTGGACGTTGCCCGACGGCAGTGCGGTGCAACTCAACACCGACAGTGCATTGAACCTGGACCTCAAGGCCCGGCGTCTGGTGCTGGTGCAAGGAGAGATGGCCCTCAACGTCGACGGCGCCGCGCCGCTGTCCATTCAAATGCCTTACGGGCTGGTCACGGTCAGCCGTGGCGAGGTCTGTCTGCGCCTGGGTGACCGGAGTTGCCGAATATCGGTGATCAGCGGCTCGGCGCAACTGCAACCCTTGCGCGGGCCCTTGCTGGGACTCGAGGCGGGCCAACAGGTCAGTGTACAGACCACGGGCGCGGGTGCGCTTGCCCGCTTCGATGTCGCGCAGTTGGGCTGGCGGGACGGCATGCTTGTGGCGCACGACCAACCGCTGGGGACTTTCCTGCGGGAATTGGGTCGTTATCGCAGGGGCGTGCTGCGCTGGGATGATGCCTTGGAGCCCTTGCGCGTCACAGGCAGTTTTCGACTGGCAAACACCGATCGCATCCTCGCGCTGCTGTCGGCCAGTCTGCCGGTGGAGGTGCACATGCGCACCCCGTACTGGGTCACCCTGACTCTTCGCAAAAATGTCGCCTGAGTGTTGTCCCTTTTTTTCGTCTCGCCGGTCATTCAAGGCAACTGCACTAAAACGAGAGCGCCTTTCAATGTCCGCAGCAATACCTTTGCGTTTTCGCCCAGCCCTGGCCGGCTGGCGTCCGCTGTTGAACCTGAGTCTTGCAATGGGGCTGAGTGCCAGCCTGTTGTTCATTCCCACCAGCCAGGCCGAAGAGTCCGCCCGGCGCAGCTATCAGGTGCCGGCCGGGAACCTTGGCGCGGCGTTGACCCGATTTGCCGGGCTGGCGGGCGTCAACCTGTCGGTGGACCCGGCGCTGGTGAGCGGTCGCAACAGCGCCGGATTGTCGGGGGAGTATGGCGTAGAGGAGGGCTTTGCCCAGTTGTTGCAGGGTTCCGGCCTGCAATTGCAAGCCGTGGGGGAGCAGGCGTACATCCTGACCCCGGTACCGGAGCGCGGCAGCCTGCAATTGGCACCCACCTCGATTGTCGGCGCCACCGACTCGGCGGACACTGAAGCGTACGCCGGCGGCCAGGTTGCCCGTCGTGGTTCGCAAGGCCTGCTCGGCTCACGGGATTTCATGGAAACGCCGTTCAGCATGACCACCTACACCCGTGAAACGGTCAAGAACCAACAGGCGCGGACCCTGGGTGATCTGATTGCCAGCGATCCTTCGGTGCGCGCCACCAACCCGGCGGGCGGGCGTTATGAGCAGTTCACCATCCGTGGTTTCAGCCTGTTCAACAGTGATGTCGCCTACAACGGTCTCTACGGCATCCTGCCGACCTATACGATCGACATGGAGATGGCCGAGCGCGTCGACATCCTCAAGGGACCGACCCAGCTCATCAACGGCATCTCGCCACGGGGCAGCGTTGGCGGCGGGATCAACGTGGTGCCCAAGCGCGCCACCGACAAGCCCATCACGTCGTTCACCGGTAGCTATGCCTCGAACAACCAGCTGGGTGGCGCGGTGGATGTGGGCCGGCGCTTTGGCGAAGGGGATCAATTTGGTATCCGTTTCAACGGCGTGAAGCAATCCGGAGACACCGAGTGGGATCATCAGAGCGTGGACCGTGACATGGCGGTGCTGGGCCTGGATTTTCGCGGTGAACGGCTGCGGCTTTCGACCGACATCGGCCACACCGAGCGCGACACCGACGCGCCCCAGGAGCGGGTGCAGGTAGGGGCCAACGCGCAAGTGCCCCACGCCAGCGACGTGCGCCGCAACTACGCCCAGGCCTGGAGCAAGGCCCGGACCAAGGATACCTTCGGCACGTTCAATGCGGAGTTCGACGTCAGTGACTCGGTCATGCTCTACGGTGGCGTGGGGGCACGCAAAAGCGACCACGATTTCCTGCGGCATAACGTTTCGGTCACCAACAATGCCGGTGATTTTACCGTGCAGCCCCGTGACTTCACCCGCGAGGAAAATGTCCGCACGGCCACGGCCGGCGTGCGCAACTGGTTCCATACCGGCCCGGTGAGCCATGAGGTGAACCTGGCGGCCAGTTATTTCTACATGGATTTCGAGAACGGCGGGGCCCGTTATGCCAACGGTCGCAGCAACCTGTATGACCCGGTGCAGACGCCGACGCCAAGCAACCCGACGCGACAGGACGACAAGGTCTACACCGAGAACCGCTTCAGCGGCGTGGCGCTGTCTGACAACCTGGGGCTGTTCGAGGACCGGCTGTTGCTGACCCTCGGCGCGCGCTGGCAGCGGGTGAAGGTCGATGACTGGACCAACAATGTCAAAGGCGACACGGCCTACGATGAAGAAAAGGTTTCGCCGTCGGGCGGCATCCTGTTCAAGGCCACCGACAAGCTGTCGCTGTACGCCAACTACACGGAAGGCCTGAGCCAGGGCAAGATCGCGCCATCGACCTCGGTGAACGAAGATGAAATCTTCCCGCCGTTCATCAGCCGTCAGGTGGAGGTGGGGGCCAAGTATGATGCCGGTTCGTTCGCAGTGACTGGCGCAGTGTTCCGGATCAAACAGCCGGCCTATGCGACCGACGCGACCACTCGGGTCTTCGGGCCGAACGGCAAGCGCGAGAACACCGGCGTGGAACTGAGCGTGTTCGGCGAGCCGCTCAAGGGCACGCGCCTGCTGGGCGGCGTGATGTTCATTGACAGTGAGCTGACCGACACCACCGGCGGCGCCTTCGATGGCAACCGGGCGCCGGCCACGCCGAAATACAACGTCAACCTCGGCGCCGAATGGGACGTACCCAACTTGCAAGGTGTAACCCTGACCAGCCGAGGCATTTATTCCAGCTCGCAATACCTGGATCAATCCAACGACAAGGAAATCGATTCCTGGGTGCGCCTGGATGTGGGGGCACGCTACGCCTTCAAGGTCGACGAAAAGACCGTCACCCTGCGGGCCAATGTCGAGAACGTTGCGGACAAGCGCTACTGGAGTTCAGCTGGCGCATCGGATGACAGCGAGCCGGGCCTGACATTGTCGACTCCGTGCACCTACCTGCTTTCAGCCACCGTCGACTTCTAGTCGCGAGGCTGCTCCAAGGACGGAGCTGCTTGAATTCAGGTGTCGCGGAACAGGTCGTGGGCGTCCAGCAGGCGCCAGGCGATTTGCGGACGTTTTTCCAGCCCGCGCCGGATAGCGCCGGGGATCGACTGACGGATTTTGCGGCACAGGCCGGGTTGCTCCTGGAACTCGATGGCGATGCCGCGCATGGTTCGTACTTCGTTGTAGCCGGGCTCGATGCTCAGGCGAACACCCAGGTTTTCGTACAGGCGCTGCTGCAACCGTTGGAGTTCATCCAGGCTCTGGATGTTCTCCAGCCGTTCGAGCAAGCGTTTTTCTTCCTGACGATTCAGGCAAAGGATGCGCAGGTCGCTGCCTGGGGTTTGCAGCAACTCGTCACGCCGGCAGTCGCAGACACCGGGCGGGCAGGGGGGACGGATCGGGATCGATGCGGTCATAGGCTCCACAAGTCTGCAACACAACGAAACCGGCGCTGAGCGGATCGCCGGCCCAGGCAATGTGATGCCTGGCCGCACGTCGGTCAACCCCGTCCGACGGCCAGCGGTCTGCCGCCGGTGCGGTCCGCTCGTCCGCTGATCCGACGATCCGATCAAATTTATGCTGGCAGACCGATTCAATAAGGCAAGCGGGACGTGTGCCCGACAAACAAGAGGAGCCCCAATGCCAGTCAATCCCTCGACCTTGCCACTGTTGGAAGAGCTGCTGATGGCCCGCGGGCCGGGCGGGCAGGAAGATGAAGTGCGCACGCTTTGCCTGCGTGAACTCGAACCCCTCTGTGACCAGACCTGGATCGATCCGGCCGGCAACGTCATTGGCCTGATCAAGGGCTCAGGCACCGCCGGAAAATCCACTGGCCCCGTCAGGGTCATGGCCCACCTTGATGAAATCGCCATGCTGGTCAAGCGCGTCGAGCCTGACGGTACATTGCGGATCGTCGCGCTGGGCGGGGCCAACCCGGTGAATTTCGGCATGTGCCCGGTGGACATCCTGGGAGATCGGGATTTCATCCCCGGTGTGCTGTCGTTCGGCTCCATGCACAGCACGGATGAAACCCACCAGGGCGCGGACGTGCTGTCCGGGAATGTGCACTGGGAAGATGTCCATGTGATCACCCGCTGTTCAGCCGAACAATTGCACCAGCATGGCGTGCGGCCTGGAACGCGGGTGGTGTTGAGCCAGCACTGGCGCCGGCCGTTTCGGGTCAACGATGCCATTGCCGCACACTTCCTGGATGATCGCGCACCGATGGTCGCCACCTTGCAGGCCGCCGCATTGTTGGCCGAACGGCGGGCCGAACTGGAGGGTGACGTGTATTTCGTCTTTACCACCCAGGAAGAGGAATCCAATGCTGGCGCCCTGTACGCAGCGGGACATCTGCCGGGCGAGGTGACCGTCGCCGTCGAGGTCGGGCCGGTCGTCCAGGAATACGGCACCCGGCTGTGCGTCGACCCGATCATCAACACCGGCGACCAGGACGGTTGCTACAGCCGCCAAATCGTCGACCAGTTGTACCGCGCCGGCCAGCGTTGCGGGCTGTCACCGCAATTCGCCTTGCTGGTGGACTTCGCCAGCGACGCCAGCGCCGTCATGGGCAGCGGAATATCGGCTCAAGGCGGATGCATTGCGATCCCGACCGAGAACACCCATGGATATGAGCTGATCCTGGAAGGCAGCATCGAGGCCTGCGCCCAGACACTGCTGGAGTTTCTGATCAATCGGGACGGGGGCTGAGGGGGCGGATCGCTCCCGGCCGTCATCGCGAGCAAGTTCCCAGGCCACAAGGGCTTACAAGCCCAACTCGGAATCCCAGGATGATTATCCGGCCGGCGGTCCAGGACCAGTGGAACTTGCGTTCCCTTCGCTTGACCGGCATGGCACAGCGATTCGGCGGTCTTGTGTCTTACCTATCCGGCGGCAACAGTCTTTCAAGTACATCCCGGGCGTCGTCGGCTGCGCCGTGGTCACCCATGACCAAGGCAACGGTAATCGCGCCATCAATCAGGACCAACAGTTGCCGGGCCAGTGCCTGCGGGTTCTGGACACTTTGTTCGAGGCACAGCCGGGTCACATAGTCGAGCAGCTTCTGTTTATGCAGCTTCGCCAGCTGGCGCACCGGATCCTGGGGATCTCCCGTCTCGCCGCTGGTATTGATAAACGCACAGCCGCGAAAACCTTCACTCTCGAACCAGCCCTTGAGCACGGTGAACAGGTTGAACAAGCGAGCCCTGGGCGTTGGCGCCTTGTCGACTTCGGTGCTGAACCAGTGCATCCAGCGTTCGTCCCGCCGCTGGAGAGCGGCCACGATCAACTCGTCCTTGTTGGCGAAGTAGCGATAGACACTTTTCCTGGAGACGCCGGCGGTCTTCACCAGAAGATCCATGCCCGTGGCGGCGATGCCACTTCGATAGATCAGTTTCTCGGCGACATCGAGGATGATGTCTCGGGTTTCATTACCAGTGATTTCGTTCATGGGGCGGACAGTAGAACGATCATTCTTCTTGGTCAAGTCAATTTTCTCTTGATTCCCGGTTGCGTTCCTGTGGGCGCATGGCTCGCCCGCGATCCGACTCTTCGGGGCGCCATCGCGGGCAAGCCATGCGCTCACAGAATAGAAAAGTGTAAGTTGTCCAAAACCCGCCCGCCATGGTGTAAGCTCATTCGCTCTTCGGAATCGACCTACTGCGAGCCCTATGCCGTCGCTTTTCAAACGCTCCCTGCTGCCCAAGCTGCGCAGCTTTGCACTGACCCCCGAGGCGGTGACCATCCTCGATGGCGCTGCTGAATTTCGTCGTTGCCTGCTGGAGAAGATCGCCCAGGCCACCCAACGCATCTACATCGTCGCCCTGTACCTGCAACAGGATGAAGCGGGCCAGGAAATTCTAGACGCCCTGCACGCCGCCAAAGCCGCGCGTCCGGAGCTCGATGTGGTCGTTGTGGTGGACTGGCTGCGCGCCCAGCGCGGGCTGATTGGTGCCAAGAAGCAGCCGGGCAACTCGGCCTGGTACCAGGAGCAGACGCGCCTGCACGCCAGCGAAGTGCCGATCTACGGTGTGCCGGTGCAGACCCGCGAGCTGTTTGGCGTGCTGCATTTGAAAGGCTTCGTGATCGACGATTGCGTGCTGTACAGCGGCGCCAGCCTGAATAACGTCTACCTGCACAAGTTCGAGAAATACCGCTACGACCGCTACCACCTGCTGCAAAATGCCGCGCTGGCCGATTCCATGCAGCACCTGGTGCAACATGGCCTGGTCGCGTCCAAGGCCGTGCATCGCCTGGACCTGCCGAACCTGCCGACCACGCGCAGCCTGCGCAAGGACATCGGCGACCTGCGCAGTCGCCTCAAGTACGCGGCCTACGACACCACAGCCGGTAGCCTCGACAAGAGCGGCTTGTCGGTAAGCCCGTTGCTGGGCGTGGGCAAGAACAACCCTTTGAGCCGGGTGATCGGCGAATTGATCGCCAGCAGTCGCCAGCAACTGACCATCTGCACGCCGTATTTCAACCTGCCGTTGGCGGTGACCCGCGAGCTCAACCGCGCCCTGGCGCGGGGGGTGAAGATCGACATCATTGTCGGCGACAAGACCGCCAACGATTTCTTCATTCCACCGAGCGAGCCGTTCAAGATCATCGCCGCGCTACCCTACCTGTATGAGATCAGCCTGCGACGCTTCGCCAAGCGGCATCAGCGCTACATCGACAACGGCCAATTGAACCTGCACCTGTGGCGTGACGGCGACAACAGCTATCACCTCAAGGGCATGTGGGTCGACGAGCGCTACACCTTGCTGACCGGCAACAACCTCAATCCGCGAGCTTTCCGGCTCGACCTGGAAAACGCCCTGTTGCTGGACGATCCCAAGGGCGAGCTGCTGGAACCGCGTCGGACCGAGCTTGAGCAGATCTATCGCCATACGCGCCGGATCGAGCGGTACCTGGACCTGGAAACCCTGCCGGACTATCCCGCGGCCGTGGCCAAGTTTCTCAAACGGGTCAGCCGGGTCCGGATCGAGCGGTTGCTTTACCGGATCCTGTGAACACTCAGGCGATGGCGAAAAAAGACACCATCTCTGTGCAGTTGGTGCGCGAGGCACTGCTGCAAAGTTGCACCGCCGGGGCGGCCACCGATGAGGTGCTGAGCAAGGTCGGCATCGACCCGGCATTGCTCGCCGATCCCCAGGCCCGGGTTCCGGCCCATGCCTATGCGCGGCTGTGGCGCTTGCTGGCCCGGCGTAACGATGACGAGTTCTTCGGCATGGACCCGCGCAAGCTCAAGTCCGGCAGCCTGGCGTTTTTCTGCCAGTGCGCCATGGCCCAGCCGACACTGGCGGCAGGATTGAAGGCCGGGCTGGGCTTCCTGTCGCTGATGCTTGAACACCTGCCGGCCCAGTGCACTCGCCAGCAGAGCCTGGCTGAAATCGTCTTGCTGGAAGATGACCAGGCGCCGCGTCGGGCCTTCACCTATTTCACCTACTGGATGATCGTGCACGGCGTGGCGTGCTGGCTGGCCGGGCGGCGCATTCCGATCCTGTCCGTTGAACTGCGCTGTGCCGAGCCGGATTTCTGCGATGACTACCGGGTGATGTTTTCGCAGAATCTGCGTTTTGGACGCTCCCGGACGCGGATGATCCTGGCAGCCGACTTCCTGGATCTGCCCATCCGGCGCAATGCGGACGAGCTCAAGCGCTTCCTGGCCCAGGCTCCGGCCAATATCCTGGTCAAATACCGCAATCCGCAGAGCCTTGCCAGCCGTATCCGCCACGATTTGCGACAACTGCCCGCCGAACAATGGCCGGAAACCGAAGCATTGGCGCAGCAGCTGTGCGTCTCCGCGTCGACTCTGCGCCGGCGCCTGGCGGAGGAGGGCCAGACCTACCAGGGCCTCAAGGACAGCGTGCGCAAGGAGCTGGCAATTGCCTGGCTGGCCGAACCCACCATCAGCTTCGTCGAGATTGCCGCGCGCCTGGGCTTTGCCGATGCCAGTTCGTTCTACAAGGCGTTTCGCAAGTGGTCCGGGTCCAACCCGGGCCATTATCGCAGCCTGATTCTCAACGACCTGAACTGACCCCGCGAGTGGTTCGCTGGCTCCATCTCGGCGAGCCTCACCAGACGCTCATAAAACCGTCATTTTTCTTTGATAAAAGTCTGGGAGAACTGGCGAAAGCCGGATGGTCGGTCAGGGTGATTTATGCATGGGGTCGTTTGGGTCAGCGGCTGTGTCTGTTTCAAAGGTTTGTCCCCCGGCGCTATCGGGCATGATACGGATGGACGGAGCGTATGAGAGTCCTGGTCACCGGCGCTGCCGGCTTCATCGGGTTCCATACGGCCAAACGCCTGTGCAGCGACGGCCATGACGTTATCGGCATCGACAACCTCAACAGCTACTACAGCGTCGAGTTGAAAAAGGCTCGTCTCGCGCAATTGACGCCTTGCCCGAACTTCCAATTCAAGCTGCTGGAGATGGCCGACAAGCAGGCGCTGATGGATGTGTTCGCCGATAACCCTTTCGACCAGGTCGTTCACCTGGCCGCCCAGGCCGGCGTGCGTTATTCGATCGACAACCCTGATATCTATGCGCAGAGTAATCTGGTGGGCTTCCTCAATCTGTTGGAAGCGTGTCGCGCCCATCGGTCGGCGCACCTGATTTTCGCCTCGAGCAGTTCGGTGTATGAATTGAATGAGCGCATGCCCTATGCCACCACCGATCCGGTCGACCGGCCGGTGTCACTCTACGCCGCTACCAAGCGCGCCAACGAGCTGATGGCCCACGCTTACTCGCACCTCTACGGCATCCCCACGACCGGCCTGCGTTTCTTTACCGTCTATGGTCCCTGGGGACGGCCGGATATGGCCCCGTTCAAATTCACCGAGGCGATCCTCAATGGTCGAGCCATCGACGTCTATAACGACGGTGCGATGTCTCGTGACTTCACCTACATCGATGACATTGTCGAAGGCCTGGTGCGTTTGATACCGCTGCCACCCACCGATGAAAGCGGTGTACGAAACAAACTCTACAACATTGGTTTCGGCGCGCCGGTGAAGCTGCTGCAGTTTGTCGGATGCCTCGAAGAAGCACTGGGCAGGCGCGCCGTCAAAAACTTCTTGCCGCTGCAATCGGGCGACGTGATCGATACCTGGGCGGACACCCGTGAGCTGGAAGAACGGGTGGGGTTTCGTCCGCAGGTCTCGGTGCCGGTCGGCGTGCAGTCGTTTGTCGATTGGTACCGCAACTACTATGGCGTCTAGCCTCCCTTATCGTTCAGATCCTGATTGGAACCTCATGCACGAAAACCTCTATGTGTCGGTGCTGATTCCGGCAAAAAACGAAGCCGGCAATCTCGTCCCTCTACTGGAAGAAGTCCGTGCCGCGCTAGCCGGCGAGGCCTTTGAAGTCATCGTGGTCAATGATGGCAGCACCGACGCCACCGCCGCTGAGCTGCGCGCCTTGCAAGACAGCGGCTATGGACAATTGCGCGTGCTCAGTCATGCTCGATCACTGGGGCAAAGCACTTCCATTTACCACGCCGCCAAGGTGGCGCGGGGGCACTGGCTGGCGACGCTCGACGGCGACGGTCAAAACGATCCGGCCGACTTACCGAAAATGCTGGAATTGGTCCGCGGTTCCGAAGGCCAGCCTGACGGCGTCAAGCTGGTGGCGGGGCATCGTGTCAACCGGCGGGACACGGCGAGCAAGCGTTGGGCCTCGCGATTCGCCAACAGACTGCGGGCCAGCCTACTCAAAGACCAGACACCTGACACCGGCTGCGGCATCAAGCTGATCGAGCGCGAAGCGTTCCTGCGTCTGCCGTACTTCGACCATATGCATCGCTTTATCCCCGCGCTGATCCGTCGACACAACGGGCGGATGCTGGTGCAACCGGTGAATCACCGCGAGCGAGGCGCCGGGGTTTCCAACTACGGCAACCTCGACCGGGCCCTGGTTGGGATTCTCGATCTGTTCGGGGTGTGGTGGTTGATCAAGCGCACCCGTCTGGACGTCAACGTACAGGAAATCGAGGTCTGACATGGGCAGAGAATCCTTATGGCTGGTAGTTGGGTTCGGCGGCCAGTTGGCCTTTACCGGACGTTTCGCCTTGCAATGGCTGTACAGCGAATACAAGAAGCGCAGCTTGATCCCGGTCGGCTTCTGGTACCTGAGTATCATCGGCAGCGCGTTGCTGTTGGCCTATGCCATCTACCGTCAAGACCCGGTGTTCATTCTCGGTCAATCCTTCGGGTTCATCGTCTACCTGCGCAACCTGCAATTGATCGCCAAGCAGCATGAGCGCGCGGGCGGTGAACTGGATAGCAAGGACTGATTCGGTGCGGATACGACTGTCCAGCTCGCGTCTGGAACTGCTGGCGCTGGTGCTGTTGGCGCTGGCCCTGGTGGGAGCCGGTCTTGGCTGGCGGCAGCCGATGAACGTCGATGAGGAGCGTTTTCTTGGCGTCGCCCTGGAAATGCTGCAAGACGGCTCATGGTTCATCCCCCATCGCGCCGGGGAAATCTATGCAGACAAACCACCGCTGTTCATGTGGGCCGTGGCGCTGTTCGTACAAGTGACCCAGCTGCCAAAAATTGCCTTGTACTTGCCCGCCCTGATCGCCGGCGCAGTGACGACTGGTTGCCTGTATGACCTGGGGCGCCGCTTGTGGGGCCGGCGCGTCGGGGTGATCGCGGCGCTGTTGTTCCTGGCGACCTACCAGACCTACAGCATCCTGCGGACTGGACAGATCGATGGCTTTCTCGCGCTCTGGACCATCCTGGCAATCTACGGCCTGTGCCGACACCTTTTGCTGGGGCCGCACTGGCGCTGGTATTACCTGGCCTGTGGTGCGATGGGGTTGGGCGTCATCAGCAAGGGCGTGGGTTTTTTACCGGTGCTGATGCTGATTCCCTACGCCTATGCCGTGCGCAAAGGCTGGACGGGCGTGGTGGCCATGCCGGGCAAGGGCGGTGCCTGGTGGTCGGGGCTGGGGGTGGCGCTGCTCGCCATCGCGCTCTGGCTCGGGCCGTTGCTGGCGGTCGTCGGGCAGGGCAGTCCTGACAGCCTGGCGTACATCCAGGAAATCCTGTTCAAGCAGACCGCCGGACGTTATGCCAATGCCTGGGAACACCGCGAGCCTTTCTGGTATTTCTTCGTCCAAGTGATCCCCAAGTACTGGTTGCCGATTCTGTTCATGCTGCCGTGGCTGCTACCGGCCTGGCGCAAACAATTGGTCAAGCACGACGGTCGCGTACTGGTCCTGCTCGGTTGGGTGGTGCTGGTGCTGCTGTTTTTCAGCCTGAGCAGCGGCAAGCGCAAGTTGTACATCTTCCCGGCATTACCCGCCCTGGTGCTGGCCGCGGCGCCTCTGGTGCCCTGGTTGCTGCGCCGCTGGTTCCGCCAGCGAGCGCGAGGCCGGGCGATATTCTCGATACTGACCGTGCTGTGGTTGGGCGCCTGGTTTGTCCGTGGTTTCGCCGAGCCGCACAAGGAGGGCACCAACCCCCACGAAACGCTGATGGGTGAAGTGGCCCGGCTGACGACGCATTCGCAACTGGTGCTGGTGGGCTGGCGGGAGGGGCATTGGTTGTTCGCCCGGCAGCCCCTGGTCCATTTCGGCTTTTACAACCGCCAATCGCTGGAACAATCGGCCCGCTGGCTGCGCAGCCATCCGCAGGCCTATGCCCTGGTGCCGGGCAGGGACATGGCGCGATGTTATGACCCGCAGAAGGCGCGCCGTGTCGGGCATACCTCACGGGCCGAATGGTTCCTGGTCGGGGCCGATGCCGACAACCTGGCCTGCCAGCCTTCGGCGCCGCAGAAGGTTTATTCGTTTGCCTGGAAACAACCGTTGCCGTAGCTTGCAGTAGCGCTCTTGAGGCCCACATCAGCAAACTCGGGCCGGCGAGAATTGGCCTAGGCAAGGGCTGTAGGTCTTTCGGTCGCCGGCCGTGGGATTGTTCCTTATCTCCAAAACCGTGCGTTTTAAGCTCTATCCCATCCTGCTTCTTGTCACCTACATTGGGTCCGCCCCAATCGTAGTTTCAGGAGACAGAGCATTAGGATGAATAACCCTACGGAAAAGCAGCGAAGGCATTTGTCTTCACGATCCCGACGGGCCAGTGGGCAACGTCTGAAGGCCACGCTGGAGGAATATGCCATATCTCACGCAGGCTTCTCGGAGCTGCTTCGCATCAGCCCGCAGTGCCTGGCGAATTGGTTCGCTCGCGGCATCCCCAAAACGCGTATGGAGCAATTGGCTCGCTTGCTCAGCGTGCCTGAAGTGTGGCTGGCGACAGGGGAGAGCGCCTCTTGCGTGACCGAGGCTCCCGAGAGAGCCATGACGTAGTTGGCTGCTCGTTGGCTGCGCAGTTGAGCTTTGATGGACGTAGAGCGCAGGGGCTGGCGTTGTCTCCTGGCGCATATTTCTCACACGAGTGTCGCGAGCGCATGCCTTGGATTTGAGTAAAGCCGAGCATATCGGATGTTCGATAACGGAAGCGTCTGCCAAACCCATCTTGCCTGAATCAATTCCTATGATTGACACATGGCATACGCGATCGATACACCATCGCTGGCCAATTCCAGAAAACCTAGAAATGCGTTGTGATGAATTTAAGGCTACTGCCCGCAAGCGCCGTATAACGTATGCGCTCACTCAGTAAACCCTCCTCACTTTCCTTGATATGCCCTATGAAACTGAAGCTGGAGTTCGGCTGGCGGCGCTTCGGCCAAGTTCCCATAGCGCTGCACAAATACTCGATAAAGACCACTTTCAAGTTTTATACGAACCAAGTCGGCATTTAAATTTCCGCTCCCCCACGAGGTCAATTTTGGATGGGTGACTTGCTGGTTCAACATCTCTTTTCCGCTGGAGATTTCATTAATGCGGATCTGAAAAACAAAGGGGGAACCCGGCTCTTGCCATAAGCCGTCCTTGAGGGAATCACCTCCTGCAAGCGTCCAAGCTTTTCTCCGTTCCACACCGTCTACGTATGGGTAGCTCAGAGACACGGTGTAGGTGTCAGGTTTGCTTACGCGTACCACTAAGTTGGTCGTGCTTACTGGGCCATCGATTTTGAGCGGCACGCCATAGGATGGGGAACGGTCGGCAGCCTGCAGCGCGGCTATCAGCGCGACAATGACGATTAAGAGCCCCAAAAGCGCTAGTACACCGACTAGTAATTTCCTAAGCAAAGCAAGCCTCCATGCACACACGTGCAGGGGTCAATATATCTGGATATCGTTAAATAAGGAAAACACGCACCGCGTGATTAAACAGCCGTCCACTTTTGCGGCAGCAGCTCGTTAATCTCACTCGCACGCTGCGTCGGCAGCCGCGTCAGCACATCTTTGAGATAGGCATACGGATCATGCCCGTTCATGCGCGCCGACTGGATCAAGCTCATGATCGCCGCCGCCCGTTTACCGCTGCGCAGCGATCTACCGAAGAGCCAGTTCGACCTACCGAGCGCCCACGGCCTGATCTTATTCTCGACCGCTTTGTTATCGATAGGTACAGCCCCATCATCCAGGTAGCGCGTCAGCGCTACCCAGCGTTTCAGGCTGTAATCCAGTGCCTTGGCCGTAGCCGATCCCTCGGGCACAAGTGCACGCTGGGCCAGCATCCACTCGTGTAACTTTTCTGCGATAGGCACCGTCATTTCCTGGCGTAATCGCCAGCGCTCTTCATCGCTCATATCCTTGGCCTGCCGTTCGACTTCGTACAAGCCGCCGATGGAGTGCAGCGCCTGTTCGGCCAACTGGCTTTTGTTCGCCACATGCAGGTCGAAATTTTACGCCGGGCATGGGCCATACAGCCGATTTCGGTGATGCCCTGCTCAAAGCCAGCTTTGTAGCCCGCGAAGTCATCGCAAACCAGCTTGCCGTTCCAGGTGCCCAGGAAGTTGCGCGCATGTTCACCAGCACGGCTGGGGCTGAAGTCGTACACCACCGCGTTCAGTGCTGAGAACGGTGTCGTGCTGTAGGCCCATACGTACGCTCGATGTGTTTTCTTTTCGCCCGGGGCCAACATTTGCACCGGTGTTTCGTCGGCATGGACGACTCGCTGGGCCAACACGGCTTCGCGCAGTGCATCTACCAGCGGTTGCAGTTGCACGCGGGTTTGGCCGACCCATTGAGCCAGCGTTGAACGCGGGATCGCTAGGCCGGCACGGCCGAAGATCTTTTCCTGCCGGTACAGCGGCAGGTGGTCGGCGAACTTGACCACCATCACGTGGGCCAGCAAGCCGGCGGTGGGGATGCCCTTGACGATCATCTGTGCCGGTACCGGTGCCTGGATCAGTGTTTCGCACTGATGGCAGGCCCACTTGCCACGCACATGCTGCTCGACCGTGAACACGCCAGGCGTGTAATCCAACTTCTCGCTGACGTCTTCGCCGATGCGTTGAAGCTGGCAGCCGCATAAGCATTTGGTGTTCTCAGGCTCGTGATGAATGACGGTACGCGGAAACTGCGGCGGCGACGGCGCGCGCTTGGGTTGTTGGCGTGGTTCGTCCGGTGCCGGGGCGGGACGAAGTACTTTCAACTCGGCGTCGATGGCTTCGAGGTCAGTGCTGAGCAAGTCATCCAGCAAGCTGCCTTGCGGATCTGGCGCTGGCAGACGTCTCTTCGTTGCGCCGGCAGATTGGTGTGGTGTTGCAGGACAACATGCTGTTCGCTCGTAGCATCCGTGAAAACATCGCACTTGCCGATCCAGGCGTACCACTGGAGAAGGTTATCCAAGTAGCCAAGCTCGCGGGCGCCCACGAGTTCATCCTGGAGCTTCCAGAGGGATATGACACCGTGGTGGGTGAGCATGGTGCCTCGCTGTCCGGTGGTCAGCGGCAGCGGGTCGCCATTGCTCGCGCACTGATGGGTAACCCCAGGATCCTGATTTTCGACGAAGCCACCAGCGCACTCGACTATGAGTCGGAGCGCGTTGTGCAGCAGAACATGAAGGACATCTGCAAGGGGCGCACGGTCATCATCATTGCCCACCGGCTCTCAGCTGTGCGGGATGCCAATCGCATTGTGGTGGTAGACCGCGGCCAGATTGTGGCGCAGGGCAGTCATGCCGAACTCTTGAGCCACCAGGCTGGGCATTACTCAAGTTTGTATCGTTTGCAGCAAGGAGCCAGCAATGTCTAACGCTGAAACGACAGGCTTACTACGGCGGTACCGGCACGTCTTGCGCGAATCCTGGAGAGCCCGCCGAAGTATGGATGCGCCGAAGCGCCTGGCTCATGAAATTCAGTTTTTGCCCGCTTCTCTTGAACTACAGGAGCGTCCGACACATCCGGCACCTCGGGTGTTCATGTGGGCAATTATGGGTTTCGCTGCATTAGCCTTGGCCTGGGCGTGTATTGGTACGATCGATGTCGTGGCGACCGCTACCGGCAAGATCATTCCCAGTGGCAAGAGCAAGGTTATTCAATCCAGTGAAACGGCTGTAGTCAAAGCCATTCATGTCCACGATGGTCAGACAGTAAAAGCCGGTGAGTTGTTGTTGGAGCTGGACTCTACTGCCGCAGAGGCTGAAGTGGGCCGCGTGCAAAGCGACCTGTTAGCCGCTCGAATCGACAGCGTTCGGGCAATTGCCATGCTTGATGCTATTGATCAACAGCGATCGCCAAGAACGTTGAACGGTGCGATTCCGGGTGCGGATCCCGACCACGTGTTGGCTGCGGAGCGCTGGCTGCAAGGTCAGTACCAAGAGTACCGCAGCGGATTGGAGACCGCTGAAGCCGAGATCGCTCAGCGCCAAGCCGACATACAGTCGGCCCGGGGCCAAGTCGCCAGTTTTCAGAAGACCCTACCCATCGTTGCGAAGCTCGCGGGTGACTACCAGCATCTTCTAGAGAAGCAATGCATCGCTCGCCATGCCTAACTGGAAATGGAACAGGCGAGGTTGGACATTCAACGACAGTTGAGTGTGCAACGAGCCAGCTTGTTGCAGTCGTCAGCGGCGCGGCAGGAGGCTGAACGCAGAAGAGCTGGCGTGGTGGCCCAAACCCGACGGTCTATGCTGGATTTGTTACAGCAAGCAGATCAGAAGGTGGCTTCTTTGAAGCAGGACTTTGCCAAAGCTGAATATCAGGATGGGTTGACGACACTGGAGGCACCAGTAGATGGGACGGTGCAGCAGTTGAATGTACATACGGTGGGCGGAGTCGTGACGCCGGCGCAGCCGCTATTGACGATCGTACCTACGGGGCAGCCGGTTGAGGTTGAAGCTGTATTTGAAAATAAAGATGTTGGGTTTGTGCATCCGGGGCAGGCCGTCACTGTAAAGGTCGAAACATTTACATTTACCAAATACGGAGCGGTTGCCGGTGAAGTCCTAAGTATTTCTGATGACGCTGTGGAAGACGAAAAACGAGGTTTGATTTACAGCGGTAAGATACGGCTTGGGTCGGATCATTTAACGGTGAAAGGACAAAATATAAAGTTGTTGCCTGGCATGGCGGTCACTGCGGAAGTAAAAACGGATCAGCGTAGAGTGATTGAGTATTTCTTAAGTCCATTGCAGATTGCTACTAGTTAGAGCTTGCGTGAGCGTTGAGTAAAATGCCTATAGCATGCTTTGTATCTAGCAGAAGATTGGAATATATACTTGGATCTGTTTCAAAATAGTTGGGATACGATGCATAAACACATATTACCTGCTAGGCTAAACTGCGGTAAATCTGCTTTGTGATTTTTAACTATAAAGCAAAAAGTTTGATATGGATTTTTCTGAGGAGTGAGAGGTTTTATGAAAAGAATATTTTTTTGCAGTGTCGCTATGTTTTCATCGCTCAGTTATGCGGGTGAGCCTATTGTGGATAAGGACGCTTTTGAAAGCAGTTACGTGAAGTGCATAGAGTCCGAGTTTTCCGGCAGATGTTGGTCAAAAATATTTTCAGGGCATTTTGCTCCTTGGATAAAACAAGAGGCGGAGTTGCTAGAAAAGAGCGAAGCGGCATACACCAATTGGCTGGGGGAGCAAAAAACTTACAAGGTTCATCGCGGTATTAAGGAGATAAAAGGCGAGATATTTGACAATCGCTCGTATTTGATCGAACGAGATGACGGGGTAGTAGTAGGGTTGTGGATTACCTTTCGAGAAGTAAAAGGTCGGTGGTTTCTGTCTAATAGCCGGTGAATACACCGATGATCTGTTTGCCACCTCGCAGCCGTCTGATGCCACGAAGCTCATGGCGGTGTTGGATCAGATTAATGGGCGCTGGGGGAGGGGGACGCTACGAACCGCTAGCGTGCCTGTTGATCCTGACTGGGGGATGCGTCGGGAAATGATGAGCCAGAGCTATACGACCAAGCTGGGTGAGCTGTGGCGGGTTCATTGTTAGTGAGAAATTTACCCTGCATCCACAGGGCTGGTAGCTTCTGCGTTACGAGAACTGTCCGCTGGGCGAGGTCGGCCATCGGCTTCCGATCGCGAGCGACCGCTTTCGGCCAGAAGCGGACAGTGGCCGAAGGATGCTTGATACCGCCAACAGCTAAAGAACTCACTAAAGCTTCCTCAGGCCTAGCCGATAGTCATTAATAGATTTCGATTTTTTAGGCGTGCTGCAAAGCTCAGAAATAGTCAAGGAAACGTATGAGTAGCGTAACGTCATTATTTATTCATGAGCGCGTTGCCAGTTAGTTGGCAGACCCTGCGCTCAATACAGAAATGGTGTCTTGGAACTCAAAAAATTCTGGCAATAGGTTTTCTCTCAATATAAGTACTCTATTTCCCAGAGGCGCTACAGAGGGTGTTCATACAAATGGGCGATGAGCACTGAAGATTTGGAGTATAAATGCCGACACCATTAATGCGAAGCGCAAGAGCATATCTTCTATCATTCGATGGCGTGGATGATGAGCTGATCGATATCCATCTGTTTGAGTGGAAAGTAGGAAAGAAAACGTCAATTCCCAAGCTATATCGCTCAATGCTAAACCATGCAAAAAATCGACAGTCGATGCCTAATACCATTGGCGACATCGAAAAACTTTCCGAGATACTTTTCGAGTTTAATCCAGCTAAGGTTATTGACGCATACGACAATCATTTTGACTTGATTGATGCAATCAAGAAGGCCAACGTAAAAACGCCGGTAGAAATTGACAAAAATAACAATCGCAGCCACTGGTCTATATACTTAAAATCCGCAATATCTTCGGCAAAGTTTCTCGCCTCTTTCAAGAAAGCTGATGAATTCCATGATTTTGTAGAGTCATTCTATGGGAGCTCATACTCCCGACTTGCACTGCCACTTTTATTGAAAGAAGAAATAGAGGGCTTTGGCTTCGCTCTGTCATGTGACTTTTTGAAAGAGAATGGGTACTCGGGTTTCGCCAAGCCAGACACGCATATAAATGATATTTGTCGTGCTGTCGGAATAAGCTCGGCCAAGACTGACTTCGGGGTTTTCAAAGACATCATCGCATACTGCACCGCGCAGAATATTGTGCCTTATGAATTTGATAAACTTATGTGGTTAGTTGGAAGCGGAAATTTCTATCTGGCTGATCTCAAAATTAAAACTAAAAAACATGACTTCATTAATAGCTATAAAGATTCAGCTGCCGCAAAACAAAAGCGATCTGCACTTTAAGTTTATAGATCTGCCTCTATACTTTCGAGCTGTTCAACGGGATACCGACCTGTAGCGGACGATACACACGAGGCTGAGGAGAACCGATGTACACAGTGACCGTCGTTCGCGAACGGCCCGACTTCAGGTGCTTCCTGGATCTGTTATATGGCCCTGGGCGAAACGTAGACACAGAGGGTAATTCATACCCTGTGAACAGCCGCTCCTGGACATGTCTGTATGTGAAAGACAGGGAGAGCGATGACCCTTGCATAGAAATCCAAGCGAGCGAGGTAGATGACTCTAGGTTTACCGTGCAGTCCGACTCGTCGAGGCTGGAGGCGCTGTGTGCATTGTACCTGTACCTGACCTGTGGTGGGGCGATCTCCTCCTCAGATCAGGCGCTTGATAAAGCTGCCATCGAGATGTTGTGCGACAGATATTCCGTCGAACTCAGCCGGGCGCATGGTTCTATTTGGCACCAGTCGACAGATGAAGCGCCTTATCCACAGGAGTGAACGACGGCTTGTTTCGGTGCGCGGCAAACGTCCGCTTTTGGCCGAAAGCTGCCGCACCAGGTGGCCCGCTTTCCGCCAAAAATGGACATCAGTATTGAGGCCACTTTCGACCGAACGAGATCAGTTATGTCAGTCCCCAACAGCGTGTCGATACCATCTGACTTGTCGTGCACCCCGAACCGATCCACTAGGGTAGCGGTTGCCCGGTTCATTCCGATGATATCGACTTGAACGCCTCCACGACGAAGCTTGAGAACGACCTTGTCCAGCGGAGCGACTGCCGTAATGTCCTAGAAGTGAGCCTCGCGAAAATCTGTCGTAAGCGCCTCAAGCTTTTCATTGACGTCGAAAGCGTTGGCAAATCGTTCAGCTGAACTGAAGAACACCCGCCCGACCAAACCGTCGGACACCCCGAGAATCCCTCAAAAAACAATGCATACAACGTTGCATTCAATTGTGACGGCTCGTATCCTGACCGCGCGAATAGGCGGTATTCATTTCGCGTGTGGAGCGCTTTGACCGGGTCTTCCCGGCCTCAAGGTGACTCAGGCATAACAAAGTCAGGAGGTCATGTGCGTCCCATCGTCGTGGTTGGTGCCGGAATTATCGGAACCGTCATTGCATACCAGCTCCAGCGTCGGGGCAAAAAGGTTGTGCTCCTGGACAAAAGCGAACCCGGTCTGGGCGCCTCTTTCGGGAACATGGCAAGTATTGCCGTGACTGAATTCATGCCTGCGTCCCGCCCGGGTGTTTGGGCACAGATGCCAAAGTGGCTGCTGGATCCCGAAGGCCCGATCTGTGTACGCCCCGGCTACATGCTCAAACTCCTGCCGTGGTTTCTTCGATTTCTGGCGGCTAGCCGGCCATCTAAAGTGCGAGAGCTCGAAGCTGCGGGGGCCGTGCTTTGTTCGCGCGTTCATGAGGATCTGGCGGAGCTGCTTAAAACATCGGGACTCGAGCACATGATGAGTGCCGAGGGCTGCTTGAGCCTCTACACCGATGAAGCCGAATACCGTGCTGACAGGGAACACATCGCCGTGCTCGAGCGCTTTGGATTTGATCATCAAGTGCTGGATGCAGATGCGCTGCGCGCGCTTGAACCTGCCTTGGGCCACCAGATCGGCAAGGCGGTTCTGTTTCCGCAAAACCGGTCAATTTCCGATCCGCACAAGCTGGTTTCAAGTCTGGTGGAGAAATTCAAGGCTCTGGGCGGAGAGGTTCGACAGGGCGAGGTCGTGAGTTTCGATCAAAACCCGCAGCGCGTATCGGGCTTGCATCTCAAAGACGGGCGCTTTCTTGAGGCAGAATCCATCGTGCTCGCCGCGGGCGCTTACACCGCCCGACTGTCCTCACTCATTGGAGAGCCCATCCCGCTCGAAACCGAACGGGGATATCACACCCAAGTGATGGCGCCAGGCATTTCCATGCGCCATTCGATCATATGGCCAGCGAAAGCGTTCATGGTCACGCCCACAGCAGGGGGCATTCGCATTGGCGGGACGGTTGAGATGGCCGGGCTGGATGCAGCGCCCAACTATCGTCGTGCTCAGGTCCTGGTCAAGCGCGCCAAGGAAGCGCTCCCCGATCTCCAGGTGCAGGACACCACCGAGTGGATGGGCCATCGACCTGCGATGCCGGACACGGTGCCCGTCATGGGGAGATCCGCTACGCGCAGTAATGTCTGGTACGCCTGCGGACACGGCCATTTAGGCCTCACCTATGCCGCAACGACCGGGCGATTGATCGCTGATCTCATGACCGGCCAAACACCTCCTGTCGACATGACCCCCTATCGAGTCAACCGATTCTGATCCGTTCGGCTGGATGGCGAAGTCTTGATTAACACGTGACGAATGGGGAGAAAAACATGACATTGGCAGACGATCTGGCGACGTTGATTCGTCAGGAACAAGTGCTCGTATTCGAGAGCTTCGATGAAAATATTGCCTGGCAGCTCGGCGCTCAGTTGCAGGAGCAGGCAATGTCCGAAGATTGGCCCCTGGTGATCGACATCAGAAGATTCGACCGGCCTCTGTTCTTTTCGGCCAGGCCGGGCGTGACGTCCGATAACCTTGACTGGGTACGGCGCAAGAACAACACCGTGCAGCGTTTTCTGCGCAGCTCCTATCGGCTGACCCATCAGTTGGCGATCGAAGGTCTGGGTATCCAGGAGCGTTATCACCTGTCACCTGCCGACTACGCGGACTGCGGGGGAGGTTTCCCGATCATCGTCCGGGGGGCTGGGGTCATTGGCAGTGTGACGGTGTCGGGATTACCGGACCGCAAGGATCATCAAATCATCGTCGACGCACTGTGTCTGATGCTCGGTCACGATTGCTATGACCTGTCCCTGCCGCCAGAGAGCGCGTTTTTCACCGATTGAATGCCGTCCACCGGCGAGTTCCCACGCTCCTTTACCGCCGGTGATGCACGCCACTTCCGATGACGATCTCAGGGCGGGTGCAGAGCCTGATATGCCATACAGCGCGTGCAAGGGCAGTTTCAAAACCATCCCTTGTCGGTGTTAAAGTGACGCGCAGTGCGCCGTTACCCGCCGAGAATGAGACCCGATGAGCAAAGACACCGTAGAACCTGTCGCCAAGCGCCATGGCGGCCGTTACATTTACGAGGAACTGCGTAAACAGATTCTCACGCTGAAACTCAAACCCGGCGTGCCGTTGGATGAGGTATCGCTGGCCGCACAGTTTGGTTTGTCGCGATCGCCCGTGAGAGATGCATTGGCACGATTGATCAGCGAAGGTCTGGTCACCATCCTGCCCAACCGCACGACGCTGGTCACGCCATTCGAGATCGAAGAGTTCCCTAATTACGTATCGGCGCTGGATCTCATCCAGCGCGCTGTGACGCGCCTGGCGGCGATAAACCGGACAGATGAAGACCTGGCGAAAATTCGCGCGGCGGACGTGGCATACCTCGACGCAGTGCGCAGTGGCGACTTTCAAGCCATGTCCGAAATGAACAAATCATTCCACATGGCTATCGCCGAGGCAGGTCGTAATCCCTACTTCATCAGCTATTACGAGAAGCTGTTGGGGGAAGGGCAGCGGTTGCTGCACCTGCACTTTGACTACATCGTCAGCGCTGAAAACAGCTCCACCCAGCTGGGCCGCGATCATGATGAAATCATCGAAGCGATCGCCGCGCGCAACGCGGATCGAGCCGAACAAACTGCCCATGAACACACGATGCTCTTCCAGCGTCGCTTTCTGGCCTACCTTCAGCAAAACCTGACGCGCGCCATCTCCGTGAAGTAGGCGCGCAACGTGGAACAGACGGCAATCAGGCGACCGCTTGGGCTCCTGTGATTTCCACCAGTGACCCACACATGAACGCCGCTTCATCCGAGGCCAGAAAAGCCACCAGCGCCGCGACTTCCTCGGGCTTGCCTATCCTGCCCAAGGGAACCCTTTGATCCAGGTCGGCGATCGTGCGGCCGGATCTGCGCACGCCCGCTTCAAGCATGGGCGTATGAATTTCGCCCGGGCAGACTGCGTTGACCCGGATGTTATGGGGCGCATAGTCGCGGGCCAGGTTCTGCGTGAACGAAGCCACTGCAGCCTTCGTGACGTTATAGGCGATATGGCCGGGAGCGGGGTGCAAACCCCATTGAGACGCGGTGTTGACGATTGAGCCTGAACCTGCGTCCATCATGATCGGCAGCACGGCCCGGCACAGATGAAACATCGAGTCCAGGTTGACGGCAAAACTGGTTTGCCAATCCTCTTCTGTTATCGCAAGCAGGTTACCCCTGCGATTGATACCTGCGTTATTGACCAGCACATCGATCTGGCCCAACTGCCCGGACACGTCATGGATCAACGTGCGACAAGCGTTTGCATCTGCGATATCGGCCTCGAACGCGAAGGCTCGTCCGCCGGCGGCTCGAAGCTCGCCAGCCAACGCCTCCAGTGCTGGCGCATTCATGTCGCTCACGGCGACCGTTGCCCCCTCCATGGCGAATCGCGTGGCGATGGCGCTGCCAATACCGCCGGCAGCGCCGGTGACGATGACGGTTTTTCCTTTGAATCTGCTCATGAATGGCTTTCCTCGGAAGTCGTTGGGAAAAGCTGGCAGCCCGCCAGTCCGCAGACCTGATCAGGATTCACGCGATGGACATCCGTGCGGTCAGGTTCTGTTGCATGTAATCCAGAAAACGACGCTGGAAGAGCATCGTGTGCTCATGCGCGGCCGCTTCAGCAGCGTCTGCGTCACGGGCCGCAATGGCTGCGATGATCTCGTCATGGTCACGGCCTAGCCTGTGAGTGTTGGCGGAGCTCACCACATGGTCGAAGTGCAGATGCAGCAGGCGCTGTCCCTCACCCAACAGCCGCTCGTAATAGGTAATGAAGTAAGGATTGCGTCCGGCATGAGCAATCGCCATGTGAAACGCCTTGTTCAGCTCCGACATGGCCTGGAAATCGCCCGTCGTCACTGCGTTCAGATAAGCCGCATCGGCGTCGCGAATGGCTTGGAGATCGTCCGGTCGGTGCTGGGTGGCGGCCAGGCGACTCACGGTACGCTGGATGAGATCGAGAGCGGATACATAGTTAGGAAACTCTTCGATCTCGAACGGCGTCACCAACGTCGTGCGGTTCGGGAGTATGACCACAAGCCCCTCAGTGATCAGGCGTGCCAACGCGTCCCGTACCGGTGAGCGAGACAGCCCGAACTGCGCGGCCAGGGATACTTCATCGAGCTGCACCCCCGGCTTGAGCTTCAGCGTAAGAATCTGCTTGCGCAGTTCCTCGTATATGTACCTGCCACCGTGGCGGCGCGGGCCCGCGTCGTCTTCGTTATCTTTTGTCATCATCAGGCCTCATGGAGTCTGGTCGTGAGTATACAGACCAGACCCTTGTCATTTTTATAGGCTACTTCACGGCTTGGCTCCGGGACGGGAAGGGTGGATCTGGCGCTCGAAAAGCTCCATCCGAGTGCTCGAAGATCGACGAGCACTCGTGCTTTTTTAAGTACCGGAACCCTCACCCCACGTGTCACTGAGCATGAAACCCGCCGCCAAAGGATCATCCGGATCCACGCCCAGCTGTTGGATGCCATACAGCCAGGCGCGGCCGGTCACTCTGGGCAATACGGCGGCTTTTCCAGCCACTTCGCTTTGCCCCAGCAGCGCAATCTGGAATTGGCCACCGATTGTCGAGCGTGACACCAGTTGGTCACCGGCTTTGACCAAGTTACGTGCCGCCAGCGTCGCAAGGTTGGCGGAGCTCCCGGTACCGCATGGCGAACGATCGACTCGCCCCGGCGGGAGGGTTGTGCATGTCTGGTAGGTTCGGTCGTCCAGACGATTGCGGAACATCACATACGCGACTTCGTTCACTGAAGGCAGCAACGGGTGCTGGATACTGATCTGGCGGTTGATCACGTCTTTCAACGCGACCCCGGCCTCGGCCAATTTCCTGGCGTTCTCGGGGGCGATCGACAAACCCACCTGATCGACGTCGATCAACGCGTAGTACACACCTCCGAAAGCCACGTCGACCTTGATCGTGCCGAAGGCTTGCGTCTGAATGGGCAGGTCCAGGTGCTCGACGAACGCCGGGACCATATCCAGCGACACACTCAGGCATCGGCCGTCCGCGCATTGGGCGCGAGCCGTCACCAGCCCGGCAGGTGTGTCCAGAACCACCGTGGTTTCCGGCTCCTGCATGGGCACCATGCCCAACTCAAGCAGCGCAGTGACCACACAGATGCAGTTACTGCCAGACATCGGGTGTGCCTTGTCGGACTGCAACACAATGAAACCGGCGTGCGCTTCCGGGCGGGTTGGCGGCAGAAGCAAGTTGACGGACATCTGCAAGCAGCCGCGCGGTTCCATCGTCACCAGGCGACGCAAGCTGTCGTCGACCTCATTGATGTAGTTCATCTTGTCCAGCATGGTGGCACCCGGGATGCCCAGGACGCCGCCAGTGATGACTTTACCGATCTCGCCTTCGCAGTGCACTTCAGCGAGCTGAAGGGTCTGTTTCCAACGCATGGTTGTTACCTCACTTGATGTACCAGCCCCAAGGCTGTTCGCTGTCGTAGCGAGTGATCTGTTTGGTTTCCAGATAGTTGTTCATGCCCCATTCGCCCAGTTCGCGGCCAATACCGCTCTGCTTGTAACCGCCCCATGGCGCTTCGGTGAATGTAGGCTGTGAGCAATTGATCCAGACAATGCCTGCACGGAATTTACGGGCTACACGCTCGCAGCGCTGCAAGTCTTTGGACATCACGGCGGCGCCCAGTCCGAAGCGCGAGTTGTTTGCCGACTTGATTGCTTGCTCTTCAGTGTCGAAGGGACGGATGCACACCACCGGGCCAAAGATTTCCTCGTTCCAGATCCAGCTGTCTTCCGGTACGTCCGCAAAAACGGTGGGTTGAAGATAGAAACCTTTGTCGAGGTGTGCCGGGCGCTCGCCACCGCACACCAGGCGGGCTCCAGCCTCAAGACCCCGCGAGATGGCCTGAAGGGTACCGTCATACTGTTTTTTGTTCACCAATGGGCCGAGCAGGACGCCTTCCTCCATGCCGTTCCCGATCTTGATCTTACGGGCCTCCTGGGCGAGACGTGCCAGCAGCGGCTCATACACTGAGCGTTCGACCAGAACACGTGCGGTCGCCGAGCAGACCTCACCCTTGTTCCAGAAGATGCCGAACATGATCCACTCGACCGCTTTCTCGATGTCACTGTCGGCAAAAATCACGAAGGGTGATTTGCCGCCAAGCTCCAGCGTGACGTTTTTGATGTCCTGAGCAGCTGCTTGCATGATGCGGCTGCCGACCGGAACGCTTCCGGTAAACGCCAGCTTATCCACGCCCGGATGCGCGGTGAGCGCAGCGCCAGCCACAGGGCCCAGACCGGTGACAATGTTCAGCACGCCTGCAGGCAAGCCTGCTTCGTCGGCGATGCGTGCAAGCTCCAGAGCAGTCAGCGATGTCTGCTCGGCGGGCTTGAGAATGATCGTGCAACCTGCCGCCAGTGCCGGCGCGACCTTCCACGAAGCCATCAGCATCGGGAAATTCCAGGGCACGATCGCTCCTGCTACCCCGATAGGCTCTTTGCGCGCGATGCAGCTGAAACGCTCGTCGGACAGAGCGACCGGCTTATCGCGCAGACCATCCAGCTCCTCGGCCAGGTTGGCGTAGAAGTCGAAGCAGCCTGCCGTATCCCCGATGTCCCACATGGCCTCCGGAAACGGTTTGCCATTGTCACGCACTTCGAGTTCGGCGAGTTCTTCCTGGCGAGCGCGGATGCCTTCGGCGATCTTGCGCAGGTAGGCGCCGCGCTCAGCACCGCTCAGGCGCGGCCAGGGGCCCTCGTCAAATGCTGCACGCGCGGCTCGGACCGCAACATCGATGTCCTCGGCACATCCAGAGGCGACGCTGGCGATGAGGCTCTCGTCGCTCGGATCATAGGACTCGAAGCTTGCGCCGTTAATCGGGCTGACCCATTGGCCGTTGATGTAGAACTGGTCATAGCGGTTCATGCTGTACCTCCAAGGACGGCGAAGCGACGTGCGCCAAAAGCGCCAAGATTTTGTGCAGGGGTGCGCTGCGCGACCAGATCGCTCACGAGTCGACCCGTGGTTGCGCCGAGGGTCAGGCCCAACTGGCCGTGCCCGAAAGCCAGGATAGTGTTTTCAAGCCGTGGCGAGCGGTCGATCACAGGTTTTGTGTCTGGCAGGAAGGGGCGATAGCCGACGCCAAACTCCATACCGTCGGTATTGAGTTGTGGCAAGACGCGGCGGGCTTTTTCCATAATGATCTCGGCGCGTTTGAAATTGGGTTCAGCGTTTGGTCCGGCGAACTCGATGGTGCCGCCAATTTGCAGTCCGCGCGTCATCGGGGCGAAGCAAAAACCGCCATCGGCGTAGATCACAGAGTGGCGGATCTCGACCTCGGGTCGAGGAAGTACCGCCTGATAACCCGCAATGCCGGCCAGCGGTATGTTGACACCCAACGAGTTGAAGAAAGCACGGGAGCCGGTGCCGGCGGCAACCACCAAATGGTCAGCGGGCACACGTGTGCCGTCTTCCAGCGTTACGCCTGTTGCCTTGTCATGGTTTTCATCAATCTTCGTGACACGTTGACGGATGCGCACGCCGCCCTGGCTTTCAAAGCTGTGTGTCAATGCAGCGATGAAGCCTTGCGTGTCGTTCACCGCTCGCCAGTCCGGGAACATGAGGCCGTGCTTGAATTTCCCGGCCAGCGCAGGTTCCAGGTCCGCGATATCGGCAGCGCCCAGTTCCTGGGAGCTGAAGCCGAGCTGCTTGCGCAATTCCAGGTGCGGACGCTCATGCTCAAGGCCTGAAACCGAATCAAAGACTTCCAGAACGGGACGTTGCCCAAGCAGCGTCTTGTCAGGACATACGTCGAGAAGCGGGGTGTAGTCTTCATATACATGCTGAGTGAGCTTCGCCATGTCGTTGGCGATCTCGTTGATCCTGGAAGGCCGTGCGCAGGCGAGAAACCGCATAAACCACGGCAGGATCCCCGGGAGCGCGCTGGGCCGCAGAGCCAAGGGACCTTTCTGATCCAGCAGCCAGCCTGGAATTTTCATCAAGATGCCAGGCTTGGACAGCGGAATGACTTCGCTCACCGCCATTTGCCCGCAGCTCCACTTGGCAGTGCTGTCGCCAGGCGCTGCGGGATCGATAAGAGTGACCCGGTAACCGTCGCGCTGCAGGTAAAGCGCGCAGCATACGCCGACGATACCGCCGCCGATGACGACGGCCTGTTGCGATGACGTTTGCGGGTTGTTCATGTCTGTGATGCTCAACGTAGGGTTGGACAGAGGGGCGGATGCACGCGGAAGGGGAGATGCCCTTCCGCTGGCAGGTAGCATCAGCGGCTACTGGATCACGCCTGAGACGCTTCGAACACCTTGCGGAATTCGGTTTTCTCGGCATCGGTCAGTGGAAGCAATGGCGCACGCGCGTTACCCACCTTGAAGCCGGCCAGCTCGGCACCGTATTTCACTTTCTGCACGAACTTGCCACTTTCCAGGTTCGCCATCGCCGGGAACAGGCTACGCATGACCTGCTGGGCGCCACGAATGTCACCGCTGGTAAAGGCTTTGTGAAAGGCGACCACTTTTTCCGGGAAGATATTGGCCGGTCCGCAGATCCAGCTGTCAGCGCCCCACAGGTAGAAATCCAGGGCCTGGTCATCAGAGCCACAGGACAGCTGAATGCCTTTGTAGTTTTCACCAATCTCGATGGCGCGCAGCAGGTTGCCACTGCTTTCCTTGATGCCAATCACCCGTGGGTGGTTGTTCAATGCGGCAATGACATCCATCCCCACTTCAACGTTGGTGCGAACAGGGTAGTTGTAAAGCACAACGTTGATTTCAGGGAAAGTCTCCAGAATGGTGTTGTAGTGGGCGAGCAGCTCTTCTTGCGATGGCAGTGCGTAGTAAGGCGGCGCGATCAGCAGGTTGGTATAGCCTGCGTCGACGGTCTGTTTGACTTGCTCCAATACTTCACGCGTGCACGAGCCGTTAGCGCCGGCGATGAGGGTGCCGCGATCACCGACCACTTCTTTGACGGTCGCCAGAATCTGCCGGCGCTCGTCATTGGTCAGCGCGTAATACTCGCCGGTCGAACCCAGCGGTACGAAGCCACTGACGCCCGTTTTAAGTTGATGTTCTAGGATCGAGGCCAACGTATCGTGATCGACCTTGCCGGCGGCGTCGAAAGGGGTAACCAGAGCGGGCAGAATGCCGTTGAGTTTCATGCTTTTAACTCCTAGGGGTGGGTTTTATTCAGTATGCAAATCGACGCAGAAGGCGTCCTTCGACCACGCCGACCAGTCGGGTCAACGGGAACGCTACGAGGAAGTAAATGACGGCAACCGCAGAAAGAAACTCGACCGGGCGTGCCGTGCTGTTTGAAATGTTCTGACCAACGAACATCAAATCAGCGACGCCGACCGAAGAGATCAGTGCGCTTTCCTTGAACAGGCTTACAACGTTGGACAGCAGGGGCGGTACCGCGCGAAGGAGTGCCTGGGGAAAGATCACATAGAGCACCTTGACCTTGGCGTTGAGGCCCAGCGCGGTGCACGCGTCATGCTGCTCACTGGCAATGGACTTGAGCGCGCCGCGGAATGTCTCGCTGGTGATCGCCCCCATATACAAGGTCAGGGCGATGATCACAGATACATAGGGCGGGATATCCAGTCCGAACACGACCGGGAAACAAAAAAACACCCAGAACAGTTGGATCAAAAGAGGGGTGCCGCGAAAGAACTCCACGTAGAGGGTTAACGGCAAGCGCACCAGCTTCAGCCTGATCTGGCGCACAAGACTGACGGTGAAACCGAGCAGGCTGCCCAGCAATGCGCACAGACCAGTGAATGCCAGGGTCAGCGCCAGACCTTTGAGCAGCACAGGCCAATATCCAAGAACGACCGAGAAATCGAGTGGCATGGGTAGTCTCCTCAGCGCTGACCGGCAAGTTCCTGACGCCGTTCGAACCACTGCACCAACTGCGCGATAGGCAGAGAAAGTGCGAAGTAGATCAAGGCGATCAGGGTGTAAGTTTCAAGGGGACGGTAAGCCTCGGTCGCCAGGCTCTTGCCGACGTACATGAGGTCGGCGACGGCAACGATGGCAACCAATGCGCTCTGCTGCAGGGTGCCAATACCATTGGTTATCAGCACCGGCAGAGCACTGCGCAGCGACTGGGGCAAGATCACATAGAGCGTCCGCTGCCAGCTCTTGAGGCCCAACGCAACCGAGGCATCCAGATGTTCGCGAGGTACCGCCTGGACGCCCGCTCGATAGGCTTCAGCATTGAACGCGGTCAGGTTCAGGCCCAGGGCCAAAAAGCCCATGGCGATCGGATCGATGAACACGTCAAACAGCATCGGAACGCAGTAGAAGAACCATACGATCTGCAGCAAAGCAGGGGTGCAGCGAAAGAACTCAATAAAGAGCTGCGCGGGCCAGCGGATGAAAAACCAACGGCTGATGGTCATCAGGCATAGCAGGAACCCGCCGATCAGCCCGATGACATTCGACACCAGCGCCAACTCAAGCGTGACTTTAAGCCCGTCGAGCAACGCCGGCGCAGTGCCGCTCAAGAAATGGAAATCGAATTGGTAGCTCATGTTTTTACCCTCAATCGAAATGCACGACCTTTTCGAGGAATTCGCGCGTGCGGACTTCACGAGGTTGGGTAAAGATCTGTTCGGGCGGACCTTGCTCGACGACCTTGCCGTTGGCGCAGAACACCACCCGGGTGGCGATGTGTCGGGCGAAGTGCATGTCGTGAGTGACGATGATCATTGCCATCTTCTGCTCCGCCAGCTGCATCATGACGTTCTGGACTTCGATGACCATTTCCGGGTCGAGCGCCGAGGTCACTTCATCGAACAGCATCAGGCGGGGCTCGAGCATCAGGGCTCTGGCAATGGCCACCCGTTGTTTCTGGCCGCCAGACAGTTGGCTTGGGTACGCGTGCAACTTGCTTTCAAGTCCCAACCGAGCCAGATAGGCGCGTGCCTTCTCGGTCGCTTCAGTCTTGCTCAGACCATGAACTTTCACGGGTGCCAGGATGAGGTTGCCCAGCACGGAAAGATGCGGGAACAAGGTGTAGTGTTGAAACACCATGCCGATCTGTTTGTGCAATGTTTCATCGAGAGGCCGGCCCATTTTTCGGTTGCCATCGATGTACGGTCTACCTTGAAACTGAATGGCTCCCCCCTGAATCCCTTCCAACCCCATCAAGACGCGCAGCAACGAGCTCTTGCCGCTGCCGGACGGGCCGATGATGACCAGGCGATCGTCCGCACGCATGTCCAGGTTCATTCCGTCCATCACCACCAATTGCTCGGAATAGGCCTTGCGTACATTTTGAAGCTGGATAAAGGAGCCGCCCTGGCCCGAATTCGGGATGATCGAAGCCTGTGGCTGTGAGGCCACCAATTGAGGAATTGTCATGACACTGGTCTCCGCGAGAGCCCCTTGCCCAGGGCTCCCGGTAAGTCGGCGGGAGTTACTGTGTTTTTTGCGCCGCGAGGATTTCGGCAGAGGCTTTATCGACAAGCTTCTCGATGTCGCCTGCCTCGCGCTTCTGGGTCAGGTAGGCATCGAGCTCGGCCATATCCTGCGAAGCGGTTTGCAGTGGCACCGCGAACGAGACGCCTTGTTTGGCCAGAGCAGGTTCGGGGAGGATTTCGCTGGCCCAGTCGTTCGCCATGGCGAAGAGGTGGTTGGTGTCATTGGCGTCGGCCAGGATATCTGCGCGCTTGGACATGACGGCCATCCGAGTTTCGTCCGAGCCCGGCAGGCGCATCAAGACGGCATGCTTGATAGCGGCTGAAACGGCTTTGTCTGCTGCTGTTCCCGAGATCACCGCGATGGTCACGCCCGCTTTGTCGTAATCGGCAAGGCTTTTACCCGCGCCTGCGAACTTCGGGTTCTTTTTATTGATGAGCAGCGAGATCTGGTAGTCCGTTGCGGGTACCGAAAATGCGACTGCCTTCGCGCGCTCAGGTGTCTTGTTGAGCGCCATCGCCATGTCCCATTTGCCGCTCTGCAACCCAGCCACCTGGTTGTCCCAGCTGGTGTCGACAAACTGGGCTTTGACCTTCAACACGTTCTCGGCGAAGTCGCGGCACAGATCGACAAAAAAACCGCTGTAGTGACCGCTGGCCGGGTCGCGCATTACATACGGCGCTGCGACGGCTGCACCGCAGCGGAGCACGCCCGCTTGACGGACGCTTTCCCACGTTTTTGTTTCGGCGTTCGCAGACGTGTGTCCGAACACTGCGAGGGCAGCAGTGAGCGCGGTAATGCCGACGAGTTTGCGTGAAAAGAACAGTGCCATGGTGAGTCTCTCCGGTGATTTGTTTTTGTAGACAGAAGAGTGCAAGCCAAAAATCTGTATGTTGTTATGAGCGCTGACTTGTATGCAGCGATGAATCCAGGCTATTTCCAATTCCTGGCGCCTGTCAACAAGCTATAAAGAATTTTTTGTAGCAAAGCGCCCCCGATCAATGCGTTTTTGATCGAGGGCGTTTTCAGAGGAGGGCAGAAAGGTGAGGGGGGTTATGCCGGATGAGAATTCAGCTGCAACTCATCGAGGAAGCGATCCAGGATCAGGTTTTGCCGGCGGCCTTTTCGAGTGGCGATGGCAAGCTTGGTGTCGAAGTAGAGCCGTGACGGGTCCAGCGGAGCCATCACGCCTTTGTCCACCCAGGTCGCCGCATAATGGTCCGGAAGGAATCCGATGTAGCTGCCGGTCAGGATGAGAAAAGCGATGCCCTCACGATCGGTGGCAGAGGCCGCAAAATTGAGCAACTGGTGCAGACCGATGGCTTCGGCGCTCATCCGGTAGGCGGGTATCACCGCGTCGGCATGCACCAGTTGTTCATCGCTGACGTGGTGGGCGTGCTCAAAAAGGGGGTGCTCGTGACTGCAGTAGAGATTTGAGCGCTCTTCGTACAAAACCCCGTATTCCAGGCCTGAAAGGGGGGTGATCAACGGAACGGCCCCTACATGCAGTCTGCCATCGAGCAGGCCACGTTCGATATCGCCGGGTGTGCTCATGCTGAGGTTGATTCGAACACCACTGCCCGTAGCCCGCACCGCCTTGAGTGCGTGGGTGATTCGCATCTTGGGTTGGGTCACCAGGTTGTTGACGATCGCTACGTTCAGATCGCCGCGAAGGTGCTGGTGCATTTGATTCACCTCGCTTCGAAACCCTTCGATGGCGACCAGCACCGTCTCCCCGGCTCGCAACACCTCTCGTCCTTCATCGGTCAGCGCGAAGCCCGCTCTTCCACGCTGGCAGAGGCGCATGCCGAGTCGCTTCTCCAGATCGCCCATGTGCAGACTGATGGCGGATCGGGTGATACCCAGCACGGTTTCGGCGGCTGAAAAACTGCCGCATTCAGCAACGGTTTTGAAAACCCTGAGGAGCCTCAAATCGAAATCACTGACTTGGTGGAGCGGAATTTTTCTTGTCATACGTGAGTAATTCAATATCTGAGCGTTAGAAAATTCAGATTTACCGTACATTTCTGTTCATTACAAGCTAGCGCCATCCACCGCCCCCCAGGATGCCGACATGAACCAGGCTTTGCGCACAGAGATTCCCTTGGCCAGCACGCTTCATCTGCAGTCGCACTGGATGCCCTTCTCGTCAAATCGCAACTTTCACAAGGACCCTCGCTTCATTGTAGGCGCGCGGGGCAGTTGGCTGATTGACGAAACCGGCAGGGAAGTCTTCGACAGCTTGTCCGGGCTGTGGACCTGCGGTGCGGGTCATTCACGGCAGCACATTGCCGACGCTGTAGCAAAGCAATTGGTGTCTCTGGATTACTCCCCCGCGTTTCAATATGGCCATCCGCTGGCTTTCAAGCTTTCTGACCGTATTGCCCAGTTGATGCCCGGGGATTTAAATCATGTGTTCTTCACAGGGTCGGGCTCCGAATGTGCCGACACCTCTATCAAAATGGCCCGCGCCTACTGGCGCATCAAAGGTCAGCCGCAAAAGACCCGGCTGATCGGACGAGCGCGCGGCTACCACGGCGTGAACGTGGCGGGTACATCCCTGGGAGGCATCGGCGGGAATCGCAAGATGTTCGGGCAATTCATGGACGTCGATCACCTGCCGCACACACTTCAAGCCGATCTGGCCTTCACGAAAGGCGCTGCCGAGACGGGTGGGGTGGCGCTGGCCAATGAGCTGCTCAAACTTATCGAGCTCCATGATGCCTCCAACATCGCTGCGGTGATCATTGAACCGATGTCCGGTTCGGCCGGTGTGATTGTTCCTCCTCAAGGGTATCTGCAGCGGCTTCGCGAGATCTGCGACCAGCACAATATCTTGCTCATCTTCGACGAGGTGATCACCGCGTTCGGTCGCCTCGGTACCCGTACGGGTGCCGAATATTTTGGTGTAACGCCGGACTTGATGAATGTGGCGAAGCAAATCACCAACGGCGCCATCCCTATGGGAGCGGTCATTGCGAGCAGCAGCATTTACGACGCGTTCATGCACCAGGCGGCACCTGAGTACGCCGTCGAATTTGCGCATGGCTATACCTGTTCCGCGCACCCTGTAGCGTGCGCCGCCGCCCTTGCAACACTTGATTTGCTGGAGAAGGAAAACCTGCTGCAGCAGTCAGCCGAGCTGGCACCGTACTTTGAAAAAGCCATTCACGGCCTCAGAGGCGCGAAACATGTGGTCGACATCCGCAACTGTGGATTGGCGAGTGCGTTGCAAATCGCCCCTCGTGACGGTGACACCATCGTGCGTCCCTTTGAAGTGGGCATGGCGCTCTGGCAAGCAGGTTTCTACGTCCGCTTCGGCGGCGACACGCTGCAGTTCGGCCCGACCTTTAATACGAAGCCACAGGAACTGGATCGTTTGTTCGACGCTGTGGGCGAAGCCCTGCACGGCGTTAATTGATGAAGTTACCCGGCATCCGCCAGGCATGACCTTCTATATAGACCGCTTGCTATCAAGTATTGAGGAACAGAAATGAGCACCATCAAGCATTTGATCCACGGAGTATATGTCGCAGACGGCGATCGCACCTCTGATGTATTCAATCCTTCTACGGGGCAGGCCATTCATAAGCTTGGCCTCGCCAGTCGAGCGACCGTGCAGAAGGCCATTGATTCGGCTCAGGCTGCGTTTCCGGCTTGGCGCAACACGCCTCCAGGCAAACGCGCCCAAGTGATGTTCCGCTTCAAGCAGTTGCTGGAAGCCAACGAGCAGCGAATTGCGCAGCTCATCAGCGAAGAACATGGCAAGACCCTTGAAGATGCTGTGGGCGAGCTCAAGCGCGGAATCGAGAACGTTGAGTTTGCATCGGCAGCTCCAGAGATTCTGAAGGGCGAATACAGCCGAAACGTTGGCCCGAACATTGACGCATGGACTGATCTGCACCCTGTCGGGATTGTCGCCGGTATCACGCCGTTCAACTTCCCGGCCATGGTGCCGCTGTGGATGTATCCGCTGGCGATCGCGTGTGGCAACTGCTTCATTCTCAAGCCTTCGGAGCGCGATCCCAGCTCCACGCTGCTCATTGCTGAACTGCTTCATGAAGCCGGCTTGCCAAAAGGCGTTCTGAACGTCGTGCACGGCGACAAGGAAGCCGTTGATGCATTGATCGAGGCCCCAGAGGTCAAAGCGCTGAGCTTCGTGGGTTCGACCCCGATTGCCGAATACATCTATGCCGAAGGCACCAAGCGCGGCAAGCGCGTTCAGGCATTGGGTGGCGCGAAGAACCACGCGGTGTTGATGCCCGATGCCGACTTGGACAACGCGGTCAGCGCGCTTATGGGCGCAGCTTACGGGTCATGCGGTGAGCGTTGTATGGCGATTTCTGTGGCCGTATGCGTGGGCGACCAGGTGGCGGATGCGTTAGTGGCGAAGCTTGAGCCGCAGATCAAAGCATTGAAGATCGGCGCGGGCACCACCTGTGGCCTGGATATGGGCCCGCTGGTGACCGCCGCGGCGCGCGACAAGGTGCTGGGCTACATCGAAGACGGCGTGGCTGCGGGTGCCCAGGTGGTTGTTGATGGTCGTGGTCTGGAGGTCGCCGGCAGTGCGGACGGTTACTTTGTCGGCGGTACCTTGTTCGATCATGTCACGCCAGAAATGCGGATCTATAAGGAAGAGATTTTTGGCCCGGTGCTTTGTGTTGTGCGCGTGAACAGCTTGGAGCACGCGATCAAGCTCATCAACGACCACGAGTACGGCAACGGCACCTGCATCTTCACCCGAGACGGTGAGTCTGCACGGCTGTTCTGTGATGAGATCGAAGTCGGAATGGTGGGCGTCAACGTACCGCTGCCGGTACCGGTCAGCTATCACAGCTTCGGCGGCTGGAAGCGTTCGCTTTTCGGTGACCTGCATGCGTATGGCCCGGATGGTGTGCGGTTCTACACCCGCAAGAAAGCCATCACTCAACGTTGGCCAAAGCGCACCAGCCATGAAGCGGCGCAATTCGCGTTCCCCAGCAACAGCTGATTGAGGTCGCGTCGTCGACGCATGAAGCCCTGGCGTTCGACGACGCAGCGGCTTCGCCCACAAAGCATTTACGAAGAGGCAGACACGTTTATGTCGGTGACTAATGAATACGTTACAGGTCTTGATCGGGAGTACGTGTTTCACTCCTGGTCGACTCAAGGAGCCCTCAACCCGCTGGTCATCGCCGGCGGCAAGGGGTGCACGGTATGGGACTATGAAGGCAAACAGTATCTGGACTTTTCCAGCCAACTGATCAACACCAACCTGGGGCACCAGCATCCTGCGGTCATCTCTGCAATCCAGGAGCAGGCCGGTACGCTGACCACCGTTGCGCCCGCCACTGCAAACCACATGCGTGGCGAGGCCGCCAAGCGCATCATCGAGCAGTCACCGAAGGGATTCAGGAAGGTCTTTTTCACCAACGGGGGGGCTGACGCCAACGAAAACGCGATTCGCATGGCCAGGCTCTTTACCGGAAGAGACAAAGTGCTGTCCGCCTATCGCTCTTATCATGGTAATACCGGATCGGCGATCGTTGCCACCGGTGATGCCCGCCGGGTGCCGAACGAGTATGCGCGTGGCCACGTCCACTTTTTCACACCTTATCTCTATCGCACTGAGTTCAATGCTCAGACAGAGGCTGAGGAAACCGAGCGCGCGCTTCGCCACCTTCGCAGAATCATTGAGAGTGAGGGTGCAGGCTCGATCGCTGCGATCCTTTTGGAAAGCTTACCCGGTACGGCAGGTGTCCTGCTGCCACCGGCTGCCTATATGAAAGGCGTACGGGAGCTGGCGAATGAGTTCGGCATCCTGCTTATTCTCGACGAAGTCATGTCCGGCTTCGGAAGGACAGGCAAATGGTTCGCGCTGGAACATTACGAGATCATTCCGGACCTCGTTACCTTCGCCAAAGGCGTGAACTCAGGATACGTACCGGTTGGTGGCGTCATCATTTCTGAGCAGTTGTGTGCCTATTTCGACACGCGTTTCTTCCCGGGTGGCCTGACGTATTCCGGCCATCCCCTCGCGATGGCTTCCGTCGTGGCCTCGATTGACGCCATGCGCTCGGAAGGTGTCGTAGAGAATGCCCTGGAGATTGGCGCGACCCAGCTGGGTCCACGCTTGCGTGAGCTGCAAGAGCGTCACGCTTCAATCGGCGAAGTGCGGGGCGTGGGGGTGTTCTGGGCGCTGGAATTCGTGACTCATCGCGAAACCCGCGCCCCTGTGCCGGCAGACAAAATGCAGGCGTTGAAAGCCAAGCTGATGGAGCGAGGACTCCTGCCGTTCGTGGTCGAGAACCGCATTCACGTGGCGCCGCCTTGTGTTGTCACCGCCGAGGAAGTCGACGCGGGTGTTGCCATTCTCGACGAGGTGATCGGCTCAGTGTTGGGATAACCGGCAACTCGGGTGGGGCTCAATGCGGAAAAGCGCGTTTGCGATTCCCATCCATAGAACCTGTTTGTGCTCGATAGCCGCCACTTGTTGGCGGCTTTTTTATGGCGTTCGAGTGGGCAATCTGGCCCACCGCGTTGCAACGAATCAGCATGGACCCGGGGCTGGGTGAATTAAACCGGTTTCTACTGACGTTTACATACCGTTTTAATCACCTGATTTCTCAATAAAAACCGTCACTTAACTCAACAAAGAAAGGTGACCCCTGCATTGACACTTTCTGAGGCGGTTTCTATTCTGAGTGCAGTTTTGCACACAGCGAAGCATGCACTGTAACGCCTTACCATTCTGCCAAAACAACGATAACAGTGAGGTTGAACATGGTTTTCACGATCCCGCATACCGTCAAAAAAGGGTTGATCGCCGCTGGTCTGTTTGGCGCTGTACTGATGCATCAAGCTGCGCAGGCGGCTGAGTCATCGATGTGGCAAGAGGTGCAAAAAGCCGGCGTGCTGCGATGCGGTGCTGCGGTTGCCGCACCGTACGTCATGCGCGACGTCAAAACAGGCGGTTACAGTGGCTACTTTGTGGATCTCTGCCGGGATTTCGGCGAGAAGGTGTTGAAAGTCAAAGTCACGTTTGTCGATACCAACTGGGATAACCTCGTTGCAGGCTTGCAGAGCAACAAATGGGACCTGGCCATGGCCCTGAACCAGACGCCAGAGAGGGCTTTGGCCGTGGCGTTCACGGTGCCCGCCACCGATTACCAGGTATCGCTGCTGGTCAACAAAGACAATCCCAAAGTGGCAGATGTCAAAGAGGACATCGGGGCTCTCGACAAGCCAGAGGTCACATTTGCCGTGATGTCCGGCACTGCGCAGGACAAGGCAATCTCCGCTGTGGTGCATAACGGCAAAGTGATGCGCCTGCCGGGAATGGACGAGGCCCGTCTGGCAGTCATGTCCAAACGTGCCGATGTGCTTGTTGACGCCAGCGACACGAATCATCTGTTCGCGTTGGCCAACCCGGATTGGACGCGTGAAATCCTGCCCAAACCCGCTCTCGCCAAGCAAGGCGTCTCTTTTGGGGTTCGAAGGGATATCTCGGCAGCGGATCTTGAGGTACTCAATATCTACCTTCGCCAGCGACGGGATACGGGCGAAATTCAGCAGTTGGTGGACAAGGCATCGATTGAAGCCAACGCCACAAAGTAATTCGTACGAGTCTGACCGCCCGCCGACCTTGCGGGCGGTTTTATTTTCAGCATAGGAAGGAGACTACTTATGAATGACCACCTACGTCCCTTGACCGGGCAAACCGTACTGGTGACTGGCGCATCCGGCGGCATTGGCGCCGCTATCGTGGAGCAGTTGGCCGCGGAAGGCGCGCGGCCCGTCATCCACTTCAGTCGGGATGCTCAAGGCGCTCACGAACTCCTCGATCGTATCGGTGGAAACGGGTGGGTCGTACAAGGCGATCTGAGCCAGGAGACAGGTCCCGAACAGCTGTGGCAAGCAGCGCTCGAAGCAAGCGGCGGCCGAATTCACGCCTTGATCAACAACGCCGGGATTCGCACAGAAATCCCATTGGAGGCTTCGTCGGTGCAGTGGCGAGAAGCCTGGCGGCGGGAGTTCCAGGTCAATTTTTTTGCAGCTGCCGATTTGTGCCGTAAAGCGATAGCTCATTATCGTGAACACGGGGGCGGGCGAATCATCAACATGGCAAGCCGAGCGGCCCAGCGTGGATATGCGGCGGACGTCCTACCCTACGGATCGAGCAAAGCGGCCTTGATCAACCTGACCAAATCTCTGGCTCGCAGCGTAGCGGGGGAGGGTGTCGTAGCAGTCGCCATCGCCCCCGGATGGGTGCGTACCGATATGGCCGAACAATTCATTGCGCAACACGGTGAGGCAGCAGCCGTAGCAGATATTCCGGTGGGGCGTATGGCTGGCCCGGCGGAAATCGCCGAGTTGGTGGCGTTCACGCTTCGACCTTCGCAAGTTTCGCTGAACGGTGCAACGTTGGACGTCAATGGCGGAAGCTACATCCGCTGAGGGTGTAGTGTAGAGAAATGCGACCGCTGGATCGGGAGGTGTGAGTGCTCTTGTGCCTCCCGTCGATGCCCGGACAGCAACTGCCGCACGTTGAGCTTGGGCATTAATGAAAAAAACATCCCGAAAGCAGTTCTGCTTCCGGGATGTTTTTTTATCGGGATGACCAGGTTATCGGCCGCTGTTTATCAAACGCCCGCCGCCAGCGGGAACAAGCCCATGACCAGACACGCGGCCAAGATGAGGAAGCTCAACGCAAAGGCCCATTTCATCGTGTACTTCTGATGGTCGCTGAACTCGACGCCGGCCAGGCCGCAAAGCAAGTACGTCGAGGCAACCAGCGGGCTGAGCAAGTGCACCGGTTGGCCCACCAGAGACGCTCGACCGATTTCGGCGTGGGTGATGCCGTACACCTCGGCGGCTTTGGCGAGCACCGGCAGCACGCCATAGTAGAACGCATCGTTGGACATGAAGAACGTCGCAGGGATACTTGCCAGCGCGGTGATCGGCGCCATGTACGGGCCCCACGATTCAGGCAGCATCGCCAGAAAACTCGCAGACATCGCGTTGACCATGCCTGTGCCGGAGAGAATGCCCGCGAGGATGCCAGCCGCCAGAAAGATGGCGATCTGGTTGAGGGCTGTCGGCGCATGCGTCGAGATGCGCCGACGCTGATCGTTCATGTGCGGGTAGTTGATCACCAGGGCGACGGAGAACGCCACCATGAACAAGATCGACAACGGCAGTATTTCAGTCACGAGGCCGGCCATCAGGGCGATGGTCAGGCTGGCATTCAACCAGAACAGCTTGGGGCGACGCAGCTCCGCATTTTCATCCGACATCGAGGGCATCCCTTCGTCAGCCTCGTCATCGAACACCGTCGCTGCCGCGCCCACCGACAACCGCAGTGTGCCCAGGCGCTGACGTTCGCGAACGCCAATGAACCAAGCCAGACCCAGTACGCCGAGGAAGGCTACGATCATCACCGGAATCAACGGAATGAACAGCTCGGAGGTGTCGACCTGCAAAGAGGCGGCGGCGCGGGCCAGCGGTCCACCCCATGGCAACAGATTGGTCACGCTGGCGGCCAGAATCACGACACACGTCAGCGACAACGGCTCCAGGCGCAGGCGCTTGAACAGCGGCAGCATGGCGGTGACGGTGATCATGTAGGTTGTGGAGCCGTCGCCATCGAGCGAGACCATGCCCGCCAGCAAAGCGGCAAACACCACGGCTTTCATGGGGTCGCCGTTGATCAGCTTGATGAACTTGCGAATGATCGGATCAAACAGGCCGGTATCGAACATCACGCCGAAATAAAGGATCGCGAACATTACCATGACCGCGGTCGGCGCCACTTTGCGCAGCCCTTCGATCATCATGTCGCCCATGTCCGGACCGAAGCCGGCGAGCAGGGCGAAGACGATCGGAACCGTGGTCATGGCCACCAGAGGCGACAGGCGCTTGGTCATGATCAGTGCCATGAAGGTCACGATCATGCCGTAGCCGAGGAATGAGAGCATTTGTATCACCTTGACGTAAAGTACAATTGTTTTTATGGGATCTGCGCTCTGTGCGCATCAAGGTTCCCGCTGCTTACAGGTATTGATCCAGCGAGTGGCCGGTGAGTCTCACACGAGTATCAACTCATGTGAAGGCCGCCATTGAGCGAGAAGTCCGCACCGTTGGCGTAGCCCGATTCATCGGACGCCAGCCAGGCGCACATCGAGGCTATTTCTTCCGGCGTGCCCAGGCGACGGGTGGGGATATCGGCAATGATGCGGTCCATGGCATCAGGCGTGGTGACGGATTTGAGCTTGGCCGTGTTGATATAGCCGGGAGACACCGTATTGACGGTGACACCACGGGAACCGACTTCCCGGGCGAGGGCGCGGGTGAAGCCGCGGATGGCCGACTTGGCGGTGGAGTAGTTGACCTGGCCAACCTGGCCCAACTGGGCGTTGACCGACGAGATATTGATGACCCGCCCCCAGCCACGCTCGACCATGCCGTCGATCACTTGTTTGGTGACGTTGAACAACGAGTTCAGGTTGGTATCGATGACCGTCGCCCAATCACACGGCTGCATGTCATGGAACACCACATTGCGGGCAGTGCCGGCATTGTTGATGAGGACGTCGACGGGGCCGACGTTTTTGCGGATCTGCTCAAACGCCTCGCGGCAGGAATCCCAGTCTGCGACGCTGCCTTCTGAAGCGACAAACGAGAAGCCCAGTTGCTTTTGCTGAGCCAGCCATGCGTCCTTGAGCGGGGAATCCGGTCCACATCCTGCCACGACGGTGAAACCATCACGAGCCAGGCGCTGGCAGACAGCAGTCCCGAGATTGCCCATGCCAGCAGTCACAAAAGCGATTTTCTTTTTCATGCGTTGACTCCGTTTATGATTTTTTGTTGGGAGCATTGCGTGCAGTTTCTACCGCGACTGGAACTAATAGACTGCAGTGGAAATTGTTTTGCAAGGTTACGCGATACAATTTCGCCAAAAGGAAACGGTTTCTTACGGACGGTCATTTTCATGTCGGCTTGATCGCAGGACGTTCCGCAGCGCTTCGAGCCCGTCTTCCGTGCTCGTGAGCGGTCGATACTCACAGCCCACCCAACCCTCGTAACCGTCGATTTCCAGCATGGCGACCAGCCCACTGAAATCGATGCGCCCCGTGCCAGGCTCATGACGGCCCGGAAAATCAGCGACCTGCACATGGCTGATGCGGGGCCACCACTGGTTGAGTTTGCGCAGGCAATCTTCACCCAACAGCGCAGTGTGGTAGGTGTCGAGGATCAATCCGAGACCTGGCAAAGCCTCAAGCATTTGCTCGGCAAGATCGAAGCGGCTCATGAGATAACCGGGCATCTCTGTCGAACTGATGACTTCAATCAACGGTTCGATGCGTTCGTCATACAAGAACTCGAGCGCATATTCGAGGTTGCGTCGATAGCGCCCGTCCTGCGTCATCGTTCCCAAATCGGTGACCGAGGTGCCGGACATCAAATGAAGTTTGTTGCATCCCAAGGCTTGCGCGTAATGCGCCGCCTGGCGTAACTGGGCGACGAATTCTTCCCTCGGAGCACAGAGCGCAGTCGTGCCACGGGTCGCACCCTGCGGGGCAGCGAACTGCACCATGTGCAATTGATGCTCCTCGAGCAGTTGCGCGATCTGCAGCGGGTCATACTCATAGGGCGAAGGAAATTCGACGGCGTGGAAGCCGGCCTTGGCGGCCGCTGCAAACCGTTCCAGAAACGGCAGTTCCGTGAACTGAAAACCGATGTGTGCGTTCAACCTGATCATAAGCGGCTCCTTCGACACTCAGGCGTTCAACAGGGTGCGAAGTTTGAGTACCGCGCTGTCTGGCGTTGTCAGTACGTCGCGCCCACTGGCCTGGCTCGCGCCTTGCGCGGCGCTGGTCATGGAGAACTGGGCAAAACACAGTACGTCGCCGCTAGACGGCTGACGGACGCTTTCGACGACCAAGGCGTCGTGGCGCTCGACGTTTCCCTCACGCAACGCATCGAAAGCGCCCGGGCAGATGACAGTGCTCAGTTGCAGATCGACACCCAATTGCCGGGCATAGTCCTGAAATTCCTGGGTCATCGAGGCGATGGCAGGCTCAAACGTGGCAACGATCGAAACGTTGCCGGTGCGCGCCAGCGCTTGCTCGATCATCGCCTCGTTAGGTTTGAGCACCGGAATCGTCAGCGCACGCTTGCACCGGTCAATGGCATCGCCAAAAGCCGAGCAGGTAAACAGGATCGCGTCGGCGCCGCAATCGGCGGCATACGTGGCCAATCTGTGGAAGCGCTCATTCATCGCCTCGGTGATTTCACCGGCCTCGGCCAGGTCGCTCGACAGCGAGTCCTCCAGCAGGTTGGCCAGCTTCGCCTCTGGCCACAGCCTGGTAAAGGCTTCGGTAATCGGGGCGATCGAGACCGGTGTGGCATGAATCAAAAAGATACGTGGGGGTTTCATGAAGATGCCTCGCAAAGGGAGCATGGGTGTTGTTGAGCCACGGCGTATCAGTGCGACAGTGGCGTGTTGGCGCGCATCGGGTTATTTTTCCCTATCCGCCCTTGAAAACCGGTTTCCATGAATTCAGCACAGTCCACCCTTGATCAGCCATCGACGGGCGCCAAGTCGAAAACGAAACCCAGGATCAAAAAGGATCTCGCGGAGCAGTTGGCTCCGAAAATCATCGACATGGCCCGAGCCCGTTCGATGCGTGCCGGTGATCCGCTGCGCGAAGAAGCCTTTGCCAAGGAGCTGGGTGTTTCCCGCTCGCCCATTCGGCGCGGCTTTGCTTTGCTGGCCGAACTGGGGCTGGCGACCAAAGAGCCCAATCGAGGCTATTTCCTCACTGCAGATGCGCGCGGCATCGACAGCCGAAAATTGCCTCTGGAGGTCGATCCGTTCGAGGATTTTTACCTGCGGGTGGTCGATGACGTGCTGCGTGGTGACATCCCCACGACTTTTTTTGAAGCCGAGTTGATGCGCAGGTATGAAGTGCCCCGAGGGCAACTCATGAAAGTTCTCAACCGTCTGACCAACGAGGCGATGATCGAGCGCAAGCCGGGGCAGGGGTGGGAGATCAACAGCTTTCTGCACGATTCGAAGGCTCACATCCAGAGCTACCGGTTTCGCATGGCGATCGAACCTGCAGCGGTGCTGGAACCGGGTTATGAGGTTGATGTGGCCGCGTTTGCCAAAGCCCGCGAAGTCCAACAACAGCTGCTTGATGGCGATATTTTCACGCTGTCGCGTTCGCAGCTGTTTCAGATTGGTGCCCAGCTGCATGAGCTGGTGGTGCGCTGTTCGGGCAATGCGTTCTTCCTGGAGGCTATCCGTCGACAAAACCAGCTGCGTCGATTCATGGCGTACAAAGCCAACGTGGATCGCCCGCGATTGATCAACCAGTGCAAGGAACACATTCATCTGCTGGATCTCATTGAAAGTGGTCAGCGCGAAGCCGCTGCGCAGTTCCTGCGTAACCACCTCGATGTAGTGGGGCGGCAGAAAACCGACAAGGAGGCCAAGGATGAGCTGGAATACCAGCGCAGCCTTGAGGTCTCCGTCGTCAGCTAGAGCGGCGTGTTCAACAGCACGACGCCATCATCATCGCCGTACATTGAGTCACCCTCGTTAATCGTGTGCCCGGCGAATTCCACGGCAACGCCGATCTGTCCCTCGTTACGCTTGACGGTTTTTCGTGGCGAGGTGCCTAACGCTTTGATGGCAATGGGCATATCGCGCAGTGCCGCCTTGTCGCGGATATAGCCGTAGATCAAAACGCCTGCCCATCCGTTCTTGACCAGGTCAGCAGCGATCACGTCGCCGAACAAGGCATAACGATCGCTGGCGCCGCCATCGACCACCAGTACACGGCCCTGGCCTGGCAGACTGCTCACTTCCTTGATGCGCGAATTATCCTCAAAACATTTGAGCGTTAATGCTCGCCCCTGAAATTCGGTTCTGCCCCCGAAATCCTGAAACATCGGGGTCAGGACCCCGGACATCGTCCGGATACTGGTCACACAGATCGGAAGTTTTAACGCTCATGTTGCTCACTCCTGGGATTCAGAACCGCTGGGTACAACGGTTGCACAAATTGTATATTCATGCAATAAAATGCAATATGTCGAAAGCGCAAGCACTGTCGGCCGGAACGTGTCAGGACGAACGGGCGCAAATCGGTAAGGACTTCGCTGCGGCGATATTGTACTTTGTATTTACGGCGTACATAAAAGAGGCTGGCAGCCCTGACGCGCCGGCTTCGAAACTTCGGCTCAAACAATAAACAAGGGGTTTGCGATGCGTATTTTGGTTCTTCCTGGTGACGGTATCGGTCCGGAAATCGTTGAGTCTTCAATGTCGGTGCTGAAAGCGGCCAACACCAAATTCAATCTGGGCTTAAGCTTCGATTACGACGACGTGGGCTTCACGAGCCTGGACAAATACGGCACCACGCTGCGTGAAGAAGTGCTGGAAAAAGCCAAGGGCTGCGACGGGATCATCCTGGGTACGCAATCCCACGCCGACTATCCGGCGCCGGAGAAGGGCGGTCGCAACGTGTCCGCCGGATTCCGCATCGGCCTGGATCTGTATGCCAACGTTCGTCCTGCTCGCACTCGTCCATTCCTGACTTCGAACATGAAGGAAGGCAAGACCATGGACCTGGTGATCATGCGCGAGGCCACCGAGGGCTTCTACCCGGATCGCAACATGAGCCGTGGTTGGGGCGAAGTGATGCCTACTCCGGACATGGCATTGTCCACCCGTAAAATCACCCGTCACTGCAGCGAGCGAATCGCGCGCCGTGCCTTCGAGCTCGCCATGAAACGCGGCAAGAAAGTCACCGCCGTTCACAAGGCCAACAGCTTTCACATGACTGACGGCCTGTTCCTGGAATGCGTGCGTGATGTGGCGAAGGACTTCCCGCAAGTCGCGCTGGACGATCTGCTGGTCGACGCCTCGACCGCTCACCTGGTGCGCAACCCCGAGCGCTTTGACGTGCTGGTTGCCACCAACTTCTACGGCGACATCATCAGCGACCTGGCCAGCGAACTGTCCGGCAGCCTGGGCCTCGCCGGTTCGATGATGGCCAGCGATATTCACTGCTGCGCGCAGGCTCAGCACGGTTCTGCACCGGACATCGCCGGTCAGGACAAGGCCAACCCCGTCTCGATGATCTTGTCGGTGGGTATGCTGCTGCAGTGGATGGGCGAGCACCACAACAAGGAAGCACTGATCAAGGCCGGCCTAGAAATGGACAAGGCGGTCGACGTGGTTCTGCAGGATCCGAAACAACGCACGCCTGACCTGGGCGGCTCCAGCGGCACCAAGGCCTTCGGCGAAGCCGTCGCCAAGGTGATCCTGGGTTGATCAGACGGGGCGGCATGCTGGCATGCCGCCCCGTTTGTCTTGAGTACGCGTTATCAACCAGTTTTTAGCCCGTTCTCCCTCGCGGTAGGAGGGAAACGGGCGCGAGGAGAGAGCAGTGGGTCAATTACTTTTGGGTTGCATCGCTGACGACTTCACCGGCGGTACGGATCTGGCCAGCACCTTGGTGCGCGGCGGCATGCGTACCTTGCAGGTGATCGGCGTACCGCAAGGGCCATTGCCCGATGACATCGATGCAGTCGTCATTGCCCTGAAAAGCCGCACGGTCAGCCCCGAAGAGGCCGTCAGCCAGTCGCTCGAAGCCCTGCAATGGCTGCGCGACGCCAACTGCCAACAGTATTTTTTCAAGTATTGCTCGACGTTCGATTCCACCGCCCGGGGCAATATCGGCCCGGTGGCCGATGCACTTGCTGACGCGCTGGGCGTCTCGTTCGCGGTGGCGTGCCCGGCGTTTCCGGAAAACAAACGAACGATCTACAACGGCCAGCTGTTTGTCGCCGAGCAGTTGTTGAGCGAGTCGGGGATGCGCAACCACCCATTGACCCCGATGACCGACGCCAATCTGGTCCGCGTTCTGGCTCAACAGACGCGCAAATCCGTTGGGCTGGTGGCGCATCCCGCGGTGAAAAAGGGCGCCAAAGCCATCGCGGCAGCCTTTAATGAGCTCACCGCACAAGGGTATGGTTACGCCATCGTGGACGCGATTGATGATGCGGACCTGCACGCGATCGGCGAGGCTGTGGCCGATCACAAGCTGGTCACCGGGGGCTCCGGTGTCGCGCTGGGCCTGCCCGAGAACTTTTGCCGGGCCGGCTTGCTCACGGCATCGGCGGCCGCCTCGGCTTTGCCTGCGATCAAAGGCCTTGCTGCGGTGGTGTCCGGCAGTTGCTCGGTCGCCACGAACAGTCAGGTCGCCCACTGGCAAAAGACTCATCCAAGTTTTTCCCTTGATCCGTTGTTGTTAGCTAACGGCCAGGATCAGGTGGCCGAAGCGCTGGCGTGGGCAAAGGCGTTGATTCATAAGGGTCCGGTGTTGATCTACGGCAGCGCCCAGCCTGAAACGGTGAAGCTGGCCCAGCAGAAACTGGGGGTTGAAGCCGCGGGCCAGCTCGTTGAGGACGCGCTGTCAGCGGTTGCCGTCGGCCTGTACGAGATGGGTGTTCGCAAGTTGGTCGTCGCTGGCGGTGAAACCTCCGGCGCGGTGGTCAAGGCGCTCGCGGTCGACGCATTGCGAATCGGTGCAATGATCGATCCTGGTGTGCCCTGGACGCTGGGCCTGCGCGACGACCCGGTCGCCCTGGCGTTGAAGTCCGGCAACTTTGGCACCGTAGACTTCTTCGAGAAGGCCTTGGCCAATGCGCCATGATTTGCTCAGCCTGGAAATCTTCATGGCGGTGGCCGAACAGCGCAACCTGACCAAGGCTTCGCAACTGTGCCATCTGGCGACATCCGCGGTCAGCAAGCGGATCAGCGAACTGGAAGAGAAAGTGGGCTCGCCGTTGTTCGTGCGCAACCCGCGCGGCATGGAGCTCACCCCGGCTGGACAGTCGTTGCGTCATTACGCCCTGCAGGTGAACGAAACACTGCTGAAGATGGACCAGGAGCTGAGTGAATACGGCGCCGGCATCAAGGGTCACGTGCGTTTGCACGCCGTGACCTCGGCGCTCGCTCAACAGTTGTCGCTGGACATCGGCACGTTTCTGGCGACTTACCCCGATATCCGCTTCGACATCGAAGAACGCGTCGGTGCGGCCATCGTGCGCGCAGTCGCCGATGGCAGAGCGGATGTCGGTGTCATCGCCGAGCAGACCCCGTCTCAGGGCCTGGAAACGCTGGCCTACCGCGTGGATGAGCTGGTCATTGCGGCGCCCGAGCATCATCCATTGGCCAGTCAGTCCCAAGCGACTTTCGAGCAGGTGCTGCAGTATGAATTCATTGGCCCGCATGTCGAGAGTTCGGTGCACCTGCTGCTGACTGAGCAGGCTGCACTGCTGGGCAAAACCGTGCGTCAGCGTGTGCGGGTGTCCAGCTTTGAATGCATGTGCCGGATGGTGTCGACCAATCTGGGCGTGTGTATTTTGCCGCGTGACGTGCTGCGCCCGTATCTGCGCAGCTTCCATCTGCAAGCGATCACCCTGGCCGAGCCCTGGGCCAAACGGCAATTGCGGGTCATCGCCCGGCGGTTCGACAGCCTGCCACCCACCGCTCGCGCTTTTGTCGCCCACCTGACCTCGTAACGGGTCAGGGGCGGCTGTTCATTCATTGAGATCAGTACATGTTCATTTACGTCGGCTGCCGTACCACCCGTGAAAGAAACGCCCGCGGAGACGGCATCAATGTTTATCGCGTAGACAGGCAGACTTCACGCCTGTCCCACGTCCAGTGCGTTGAAGGCCTGGTCAATCCGTCGTTCCTGGCACTCAGCGCGCATCGGGATTTCCTGTATTGCGTTCACGGCGACACCGATCAGGCCAGCGCTTTCCGAGTCAATGCCGACGGCACATTGCTTTACCTCAACAGCCAGAGCACCCAGGGACATAACCCCGCGCACCTGGCGGTTTCACCGGACGGTGGTTTCTTGCTGGTGAGCAATCACTACAGCGGCTCAGTGGTCGTGCTGCCCATTCTGCCTTCCGGCGAGCTGGGCGCCTTGTGTGAAAAGGTACTCACCGAGGGCGCGATCGGTCCGCATCGCATCGAGCAGCAGGGGCCCAAGCCACATTTCAATCCATTCGATACGAGCGGCAAATGGGTGGTCGTGCCGGACAAAGGCCTGGACCGGATCTTCATCTATCGATTCGATGCCACGTCGGGCACCTTGCAGCCGGCGCCGTTTCCGTCTGTCAGTACGCGCAAAGGGGCGGGGCCGCGACACGTGGCCTTCCATCCTTCGCTGCCTTTGCTCTATTGCGTCAACGAACTGGATTCGACCGTCACCACTTACGATTTCAACTCTGACAATGGTCAGCTGATACCGCGGCAGATACTGTCGGCGCTCCCACCGTCGTTCACCGCAGACAGCACCGCTGCAGAAGTGGAAGTCGATAAGTCAGGCCGGTTTCTGTACGCGTCCAACCGTGGCAGCGACACTATCGCGGTCTTCGCCATCGACCCGCAACTGGGTTGGCTGACATTCATCACGGCCACGCCGACCCGGGGGCGAACGCCGCGTTTCTTCGCCCTGTCGCCGGATGGTCAACGCATGTATGTGGCTAATGAAGACAGCGATTCAATCGTCGTCTTTGACGTTGGCCCGTGTGATGGAACCCTGGCCGCCACCGGCGAAGTGATCGAAACCGGCAGCCCCGTGTGCATCGTTTTTGGCGGAGCCCATTCATGAGGCGGCTTCTGACGTCCCTTGGCCAGTGGTGGGCGACGCCGGTGGTGGGCGCCATGGGGGCGCTCACCGCCAGTTACCTGAATTGGCCGCTGCCCTGGATCATCGGCTCGATGCTGGCGGTGATCCTCGTGCGCTGCATTGGCTGGCGGGTTGGCGAGATTCCGAACGGCCGCCTGACCGGTCAATGGATGATCGCCACCTCCATCGGCTTGCACTTCACCCCGCTGGTATTGCAGCAGGTGCTGGGGCACTTCGTGATGATGCTGTTCGCGGCGTTTCTGACGCTGTTCCTGGCCCTGCTGGGCATTGAGTTCATGCGGCGGCGCGGCATGGACCTGACGACCGCATTCTTTGCCTTCATGCCGGCCAATTTCGCCGAGATGATTCAGTCGGGCATTCGCCACAAAGCCAATGTCAGCCAGATTGCAGCGGCCCACAGCGTGCGGCTGGTCCTGATCGTGCTGTGTGTACCGCCCGCGTTCTTTCTGATCGAGAAAATTCTGCCGACGGCTGTCCATCCGCGATTACCGGCGGACTGGTGGTGGTTGGGACCTCTGCTGTTAGGCGGCGCGTTGAACGCGATGCTGTGGAAACGCTGCCATTTGCCTAACCCCTGGATGTTCGGGCCGATGGTTTTTTGTGCGTTCTTTACCGCCAGCTTCAACCTCCAGACCGCGCTGCCCGTGGAACTCAGTCAGTACGGACAGCTGATGATCGGCTGCGCCTTGGGTGGTTATTTCGACCGGCAATTTTTCAAGGCGTCGCCCACGTTTCTGTTCAGCGTCGCATTGTTCACCCTGACCATGATCGTGTGCACGGTCGCGCTGGCCATGGGGATTGGCTGGATGCTGGACTTCCCGGCAATGACCATGGCGCTGGGCATGATGCCTGGCAGCAGTACCGAGATGTACCTCACGGCCGAGGCGTTGAACCTTGGGGCGGGGATTGTGACGGCGATGCAGATCATGCGCCTGGTGGTCGTGATGCTGTGCGCCGAGCCGGTGCATAAGCTCTGGCTGGCACGCATCAGCCGCTAGGCAGCTGATGCGGTGGTGATGCGACCTCCCCGTTCAGCCGTGCGCCGGGGCGACCGTGACGTCACGCTGGCCGGTGTCGTCCAGGGCGCTGCGCACAAAGCCGTTGGCTTTCAACGTCTCAAGGAACGCGCGCACGTAAGCGGCCCCGGCGGAGCGCGCGGCGGGAACGCCCATGGCCTGGCGAATCGAGGTGAAATGCCCGTCGAGTACGCGCAGCCCACTGCCGGTGTCGGCCACCTTGAGGAGCGGCTGCCGCACGCCCGCCGCCGCATCCAGGCCCTGTTGCAGAAACAGGTCCACGGCGCCGGCGGAGGTGGGCGCACGAACCAGCTCGGCGTGTTGTTGGGTGCGGCTCAGAAACAGGTCATAGGCGGCACCCTGACCCACGGCGATCCGAACGCCGGGCTGATCCAGATCCTGGACGCTGACGAACGCCGAATCGGCTCGAACCAGGTAAGTGCCCTCGATGATCACGTAGGGTTCGCTGAAGGCCACCTGCGCTTCGCGCACCGGTTCAATAGCGAGAAACGCCACGTCCCACTGATCGCTCGCCAACGCGTCGAAGACTTTTCCGGCGGCATCGTAGGTGACGAATGTAACCGCTACCCCCAGCTGTCTGGCGAGTTCTGTCGCGAGGCGAACAGAGACACCTTGAGGCTCGCCGGTTTGCGAATTGCGTTGCGCAAGAACCGGATTGCCGTAATTGATGGCCGCCCTCAGCGTGCCGCTGGGCGCCAGGTCCCGGAGGACGTCGTGGGTGGGTGTGAGCATCGATGATCTCCAAGGGATAGGTCTGGGCGTCAGGTTAGGGCCATGGGTGGCCGCTGACAATTTCAGGCTCGCTAAGCCTGCGTTCGCCACGCGCGAACGATGGGTTGCTGAACGCTCAATATTCGCCGCCGGCGCCTTTGGATACGCTGGTGCTCACTGAACGGCCAGAGAGTCGCTTTAAATGCTTACTACCGGTGAATGACCAACCATGATTTCAGCCATCGATGATCGCTATCTAAGCCACCTGCAGATCGGCCAGACCCGATACGCCTACGTGGATCTGCACAAGATACTCAACAAGGACGAACTGTCACGCCTGCCGTATTCGATTCGAATCCTGATGGAAAACGTGGCGCGTTGTTCGCCCGACGCATTGGGGAATTTCATCGCCTGCATCCGTGAGGGCGCGCCGGCCTGTGAAGTGCCGTACTACCCCAACCGCCTGATGTTTCATGACACCACCTGTCTGCCAGCGCTGGCGGATTTCGCCGGCATGCGCGACATGGTCGCCGAGATGGGCGGCGCGCCGCAGACCATGAATCCGATGATTCCCGCCGTGCTGGTCATCGACCACTCGGTGATTGTCGAGCGGTACGCACAGGCCGATGCCGTCGAGCAGAATCTGGACATCGACTACCGGCGCAACACCGAGCGTTACGAATTCATCAAATGGGCGCAAAAAAGCCTGACCAATTTCAAGGTGGTGCCGCCGGGCACCGGGATTATTCACCAGGTCAACATGGAGTCGCTGGCGACGGTGGTCTGGGAAAGCCAGACGGCCGATGGTCAGCCGCTGTTGCATCCGGACGACATCGTAGCGACCGATAGCCACACGCCGATGATCAATGCCATCGGCGTGCTCGGCTGGGGCGTCGGAGGGCTTGAAGGGCAGGCGGCAATGCTGGGCGAGCCGGTGCCCATCAGCTTTCCGCAAGTTGTGGGCATTCGACTGAGCAATGCGCTGCGTGCAGGGGTGACCGCCACCGATCTGGCGCTTCGCATCACCCAGTTGCTTCGGGCAAAAGGTGTGGTGGGCAAGTTCGTCGAGTTTTGCGGGCCGGGTCTGTCCACGCTCAGTTGGGCGGCACGGGGAACGCTGTCGAACATGGCGCCTGAATACGGCGCCACCGTGGTGTTTTTCCCGTTCGATAACACGACGATGCAATACATGCACCTGACCGGCCGCGGCGACGAGACCATCGCGCGCATCGAGGGCTATCTCCAGGCACAGGGGTTGTGGCGACATGACGCGCTGCCCGAACCCCGGTTCGATGACCTGATCGAGCTGGACCTGGACGCCATCGAGCCCAGCGTTGCCGGCCCGCATCAGCCTCACCAATGGCGCCGGTTGGCTGAGGCCGCCTCGTCCTTCCGCCACGACATTCTTGGCGAGCGCGACGGTGTGATTGCACGCTCGAGCGACAACGATGCGCAGTATTTCGAACCGTCCTTCGGGCAACCGTTGACCCATGGGGCGATTTCATTGGCGGCGATCACCAGTTGCACCAACACCGCAAACCCGAGCCAGATGATTCAGGCCGGCTTGTTGGCGCGCAACGCACGGCGCCGCGGATTGCAGAGCAAGCCCTGGGTAAAAACGTCGCTGTCACCCGGCTCGCGCGTGGTGGCTGACTACCTGCAGCAAGCCGATCTGCTCGATGACTTCTCGGCGCTGGGGTTTGACCTCGCCGGTTTCGGCTGCATGACCTGCATCGGCAATTCCGGCAGCCTTGAACCGCACATGGAGCAGTTTTCGGATCAAGGGCTCAAGACCGTGGTGGTGCTGTCCGGCAACCGAAACTTCGAAGGCCGGGTCAACCCGCGCGTGCAAGTGGGATACCTGGCATCACCGGCGCTGGTGGTGGCCTATGCGTTGGCCGGGACGATCACCGTGGATATTCAGCGCGAACCGCTGGGCCAGGATGCCCAAGGCAAGGACGTCTACTTGCATGAGCTGATGCCCGATGAGGCGCAGATTCAGGGGTTGGTCAATGAAACGGTGCGTCCGGAACTGTTCCGGGCGCGCAATGCGATGCTGTGGGACGGTACACATCACTGGCAGGCCTTGTCAGCCAGCGGCAGCGTTCAGTTTCCCTGGGCCGCCAACTCCACCTATTTGCGTCGCCCCGTTTATCTGCAGAACGTCAAACCACAGACCTCGGGCGAGCTGTCGATCAAGCAGGCGCGGGTACTGATGGTGCTGGGGGATAACGTCACCACCGACCATATTTCGCCGGCCAGCGCGATTCCCTTGCAAAGCCAGGCCGGGCAATGGCTGATCGAACACGGCGAAAACCCGAACGATCTGAATCAGTACTCCACCCGTCGCAGTAACCATGAAGTGATGATGCGCGGTGCGTTCGTCAACCGGGCCGTCAAAAATCAGCTGCTGGAGAGTCAGCCCGGGGAGGGCGGATTCGCCGCCGCCTATGACGGCACCGTTCAACGCGTTTATGACGCGGCACTGAGCTATGTCGCGCGCGACATTCCGCTGGTGGTGTTTGCGGGGTTCAACTATGGCGCAGGCTCCAGTCGCGACTGGGCAGCCAAGGCGCAAGCGACGCTGGGGATCAAGGCTGTCGTCGCTCAGAGCTTCGAGCGAATCCACCGCAGCAACCTCATTGGCATGGGGATTTTGCCCATCACGTTCGAAGCGGGGATGGACGCCCGGCAACTGCAGCTGGAAGGCGCCGAGGCGCTGGACTTCTCGGGTCTGGAAAGCGTGCAGGTCGGGGCCAATTCGGTCAGCCTGACGATCACCCGCAGCGACGGTACCCGCTCGACGGTCTCGTTGGTTCTGCAACTGGATTCCCGGCAAGAGATTCTTTACCTGAAGCAGGGCGGCATATTGCCGTATGTGGTGCGCAAGGTTGTCGCCCAGTCGACGCCGGCGCGCGAGACTAACGCCTAGAACGAGCTGGCCGGAGCGAGCACTCGCTCCGGCCAGGCTCGATGGTTACCACTTCACTGCAAATACCTGGCGCAGCTCGTCGATAGCCGCCTCGGTCAATGGTTCAGGCTTGGGGTTGGTCATCATCCAGAGTCTGGCGGTTTCCTCAAGCTCCTCCAGCGCAAAGCTGGCTTTGGACACCGACGTCTCCCACACGACCGGACCCAGCCGCTCCAGCATCACACCGCGCACGCTGTTGGCCAGCAAAGCCACGCGAGCGGCCACATCGGGGGAGCCGGGCCGCTGATAGGCAATCAGCGGGATATGCCCGACTTTCATGACTTGATAAGGCGTCAATGGCGGGAGGATGTCGTCCTGGCGCCAGACGCCGGCAAGCGTTAATGCCACCAGGGACGTGGAGTGGGTGTGCACGACACCGTTGACCTCAGGGTTGCGGTCGTACACCTGGCGGTGCAGCTCGAGGGTCTTGGAGGGCTTGGCCCCGGACACCCATGTGCCGTCCGTGCTGACTTTCGCGATGTCTTGCGGCATCAGCCTGCCCAGACACGCATCCGTGGGCGTGATCAGCCAGCCATCTTCCAGGCGCGCACTGATGTTGCCGGCGCTGCCGACGGTATAGCCTCGTTCGTACAGGTTTTTACCGACAACGCAGATTTCTTCGCGCAGTTGTGCTTCGCTCGTCACCGGGTGACTCCCTCTGGTAGTGATGTGGGGCCGTCCGCAGGTGCCTGGCGCTCCTGCGATTCCGGTCTCAACTGAAGAATGGGCGACTTGTGAGCAAAGGAGCCGCTCAAGTGCTGTTTCATCAAGTGCGCCGCCTCAAGGTTGTTGCCTTGTTCGACCAGCTCGATCATCCGGATGTGTTCGGCGCATTGCTTGTAAAGGCGCTTGCGGTCGATCATCGAGCGGTATTCGATCAGCCGGCGCATGTTGTTCATCTGCACCAGGATCATGTGGTAAAGCGGGTTGCCGGAGAGTTTGACGAACTCTTCATGAAAGCGAATGCCGTTCTTGAGCAGGACGTCGGCAGGCAAATGATCGATACCGCCGTCGAGCATGTCCTGCTGCTCCTTTTTCAAGCGCTGAAGCTTGGGCAGATCATGCTGGTAGGTCGGTTCGAGCAACGCCGCCGGTTCAATCAGTGAACGCACCTTGTAAATCTGCTCCAGGGTTTCCGGCGTCTTAGCCACGTCCAGGAAGCGCCAGCCATAACCGGGTTTGGGTTCGGCCCAGCCGACCTTGGCGGCGCGGTTGAGGATGTCGATGACCTGCGCTTTGGTCAGGTCATAGCGGGTGCGCAGAAACTGTTCGGTGACTTCGCTGGGAATGGCGTTGTTCAACCAGTCTTCCGAGAGCCGGTAGTATTCGTCCGGCTCTTCCAGCGGCAGCACTTCGTCGACCCTCGGCAATGCGTCGAGCGGCGGTTTCAGCACGAAAAAACCACGGTTGGGCAGCTGTTCGAGCACCTTGTGCTCAGAGAGCAATACCAGCGCTTCGCGCGCCGGTGAGCGTGACACGTTGAACTCGTCCGCTACTTTCTGCGCGCTCAAGTGGGCACCCACTGACAGCCCGCCCGTCTGGATTTGTTGCCGGATCTCGGCAGCGATGCGTTGGACCAGCGCACTGGACGCCATATTGATGATCACCCGATAAATGGACGGCAAGACTACTTTTTAACGCGAAATTATGCAAAGTCGCAGAACATCGACGCACCTGGTCAGAGCTTGAATCGCCGAGCCATGCCGTTCAGTGTCGAGGCCAGATGGGCCAGAGAACCCGAGGCCCGGGTGGTCTGTTGAGAGCCGTCGGCCGATTGCACCGACAGCTCGCGGATATTCAGCAGGTTGTGATCCACCGAGCGGGCGACATGCGCCTGCTCCTCGGTGGCCGTAGTGATCATCAGGTTTCGTTCGTTGATGTCATCGTTGGCGGCGACTATTTCGGCCAGGGCCTCTTGGGTCGACTGGGCCAATGACAACGACAGTCGCGTGTTCTCGCTGCTGCTGAGCATGGTCGAAACAGCGGTGTCCGTTGCGCTCTGTATGCCGCTGATCATGGCTTCGATTTCCCGCGTGGATTGCGCCGTGCGGTGGGCGAGCGCGCGGACCTCATCGGCGACCACGGCAAAGCCGCGCCCGGCGTCGCCAGCGCGAGCGGCTTCAATGGCGGCGTTCAATGCCAACAGGTTGGTCTGTTCGGCGATGGTGCGAATCACATCGAGCACCTTGCCGATGCCCTGTGCCTGTTGCGCCAGGCTTTCAATCTGGGTCGAACTTAACTGCACATCCCGGCTCAGGGTTTCGATAGCACCGAGGGTTTCGACCATGCGCTGCTGTCCGCGCAGGGCGATATCGCGCGACGCCACGGACAGTTCGGAGGTGGACAGCGCGTTGCGCGCCACTTCCTCTATCGCGGCGGTCATCTCGGTGACCGCCGTGGCGGCCTGTTCGATTTCCGCATGCTGCTGGTGAATATCCTGCCCGGACGCCTCTGCCACCGTGTTGAGTTCGGTGGTCACGGTGGTCAGTTGTTGTGCGGAATCGGAGATCTGGCTCAAGGTTTTGATCAGGTTGCTTTGCATCGCTTGAAGCGACTCGAGCAAGCGGGTTGCCTCGTCGTCGCCCGTCGGTTTGATCGGGCGACTCAAATCGCCATCGGCAATCGTCCGGGCTACCCTGACGGCCTCATTGAGCGGCGCCGTGATGCTGCGGGTCAGCAGCCACGCGACCAACAGGGTGCCAACACCGACGATCATAATCACCAGCCAGACGCCGCGGGCAGCGCGTAGATAGGCTGCCTCCGATTGCTCGCCAGCGGCTTCCGCGCCCCGGTTGGAACGGTCGATCAGGTCATCAAAGTTTTTCGTCATCTGGTCGTAGGAATCCCTGATCGTCATCAGATATTCCCGGGCCCCGGTCTTGTCGCCCTGGCGTGACCGTTTGAGCAGTTCCAGGTGATTGCGCGCATACACGTCCAGACTTGAATTGAACGCGGCCAACTGAGCTTTTTCCTCGTCGCTGTCGAGCAATCTGGCATACAGCTGCATGTGCTCGCGCACTTGCTGCAGGCGACCCGCCGTCTTGTCCTCGTAGGACTGCATGTCCTTTTCCGTCGTCGAAAGAATGTGTTGCATCGACCCCATTCGATAGCGATTGAGGGCCGCGTTCGCCGCGCCCAACGCACGCACGCGCTGTAGCCAGTTGTCCTTGATCTCGATGGTCTGGTCTTGCACTTCATCGATCTGGCGTAAGGCAAACACCCCCAGCGCCACGCTCAGGGCGCAGATGATGGCAAACCCGCAAACCATCCGGCTAGCGATTGAGAAGCGTCTTGGTGACATGGGCGATGTTCCTTGGTCGTGGGTGCGAACCGGTTGCCGTGCACGGGCACTGAATGAGTCGACCAAAATAGCATTGCATTTTGATGTGTCAATGTGCCAAAATTTTTTCATGTCGTTTTCCCGCTTTCACGAACTTGCACCCCACTCAAGGCTGGCTTTCACCGCGTCGATCGCGGTTCAACGGAGCAAGGCGTTTGGGCGAGTTCCAAGTAATTGCACCTCCGAGTTGATTATTGGCGCGCCAATAATCAACGGCACCTGCCGATTTTTCTTCGCATTCAATAATAAAACCCTGTTTGAGGAAGCCTCTGTCATGCAACGCAGAACCAAGATTGTGGCCACGTTGGGCCCGGCAACAGAGTCACCGCAAGCCATCGAGGGGCTGGTGAAGGCGGGCGTGGATGTCGTGCGCCTGAACTTCTCGCACGGCAAAGCCGAGGATCACATCGCCCGCGCCAGACTTGTACGGGAAGTGGCCGCCAGAAACGGGCGGTTCGTGGCGGTACTGGCCGATTTGCAAGGGCCCAAAATTCGCATCGCGCGGTTTGCCAACGGCAAGGTCACGCTGGAGAAAGGTCAGCGGTTCATTCTCGACGCGGCGCTGGACAAGAACGCGGGAGACAACCTGCGCGTCGGTATCGACTACGAAGCGCTGATCACCGACAGCCGTCCTGATGACATCCTGCTGCTGGATGATGGGCGGATCGAACTCAAGGTCCTGGAAGTCGAGGCAAGCCGACTGATCTGCGAAGTGCTGATCAGCGGTCCGCTGTCGAACAACAAGGGCATCAACCGCAAAGGCGGTGGGCTTTCAGCCTCAGCACTGACCGAAAAAGACTTTGCCGACATCAAGACCGCAGCGCGCATGGAGGTCGACTATCTGGCGGTATCTTTCCCGCGAGACGCGCAGGACATGCACCTGGCGCGTCGCCTGATGCAGGAAGCGGGCGGGCAGGCGGGCCTAATCGCCAAGATCGAGCGCGCCGAGACGGTCAATGACCTGAGTGTTCTGGACGCCATCATCGAAGCCAGCGAAGGTGTCATGGTCGCCCGTGGCGACTTGGGCGTGGAAATTGGCGACGCGGAACTGGTGGCCGTGCAAAAGCTGATCATTGACCGTGCGCGTACGCTCAACCGGGTGGTGATCACGGCCACTCAGATGATGGAGTCGATGATCACGCAGTCGATGCCCACGCGTGCTGAAGTCTTCGATGTGGCCAATGCGGTACTCGACGGCACCGACGCGGTCATGCTCTCTGCCGAAACGGCTGCTGGTGCGTACCCGGTGGAAACCGTTCAGGCCATGCACCGCATCATCATCGGTGCGGAAAAGCATCCTCAATCCCATCGCTCCAAACATCGCGTGGACCAGGTCTTTCATAAGATCGACGAGTCCATTGCCATGTCCGCCATGTATGCCGCGAATCACTTGCACGGTGTCAAAGCCATTATCTGCATGACGGAAAGTGGCGACACGCCTCGGTTGATGTCACGCATCCGCTCTCACCTGCCGATCTTCGCTTTCTCGCGCAACCGCGCCACGCAGAACCGGGTGACGCTGTTTCGTGGTGTCACCACCATTCCCTTCGACAGCGACGACTTCGCCCCTGAACGTGTCAACGAGCAAGCGGTGGCCGAGTTGCTCGAACGCGGCGTGGTCAAGGCCGGCGATCGCGTGCTGATCACCAAGGGCGATTACGTCAACGCCCAGGGCGGTACCAACTCGCTGCGGGTGGTGTGCGTGGGTGAAACCATTCGCTGAGCGAGCATCCCCTGATGATTGAAGAGAGGAGCGTTTCAATGACCGGCTCGAACAGAAAGCCGCTGGTGATGGGTAACTGGAAAATGAATGGCAGCAGTGCGACCAACGCCGCGTTGTTGCGCACATTGCTGCCCCTGGTGGCACCACTGGACACCGTTGAAATTGCGATTTGCCCACCGTTTCCCTACCTCACAACCGTCGCCGATTGGCTGGATGACGTGGCTATCTCGCTGGGCGCACAAAACCTCAGCGCCGAGTCGTCGGGCGCCCATACCGGCGAGGTCAGTGGCTCCATGCTTCATGACCTGTGTTGTCGTTTCGTGCTCGTAGGGCATTCCGAGCGACGGGCGTTGCACGCCGAGGATGATGAGCAGGTCGCGAAGAAATTTGCGGCGGGCTTGCAGGCCGGTCTGGTTCCCGTCCTGTGCGTGGGTGAAACACTTGAGCAGCGCCAACGTGGCGAAACCCAGGCGATCGTCACCGCTCAGTTGCAAGCCGTGGTCAAGCTTGTCGGTATTCAGAACCTGGCCACAGGTGTGATTGCCTACGAGCCGGTCTGGGCCATTGGCACCGGCGAGACGGCGACGCCGGACCAAGCGCAGGCGGTGCATCGACACATACGTCAGTGGCTGGCGAGTCAGGACCCGGCCGCCGCTGCCGGTTGCCGGATCCTCTACGGCGGCAGCGTGAAGGCTGACAACGCCGAAGCGCTGTTCACTCAACCGGACATCGACGGCGGCTTGATCGGGGGGGCGTCTTTGGACGCGACGTCTTTTGCAACCATCTGCCGGGCGGCTCAACGCGAGCCTGTCTGTCCGTGAACCCCACGCCAACTGAATTCTTTTGACGTGCCACGCTGCCGGAATATCCGCCAGGCAGCGACAGCCACGCACCCGAGGTAAAAGCCAACATGAACGTGAACCGTCCGCTGGAAACACTGTTCCCGAGTGCCGACGAAATCCCCGCTGCTTATCGCCCGGATCCCGCCCTGGAGCAGCGCGAGTATCTGGTCAATGGCGAGTTGCGCCTGTGGCATGGCGCGCTGGCGCCCGTGCGCAGTCCGATTTGCCTTCAGAAGCAAGCGCGCCACGAAGCCGTGATCCTGGGCAGCACGCCGCTGCTGGATGCAGACACAGCGATGACAGCGCTCGACGCAGCCGTACAAGCCTATGATCGCGGCCAGGGAGTGTGGCCAACCCTGCGCGTGGTTGAACGCATCCGACACATGGAGACGTTTCTTTTACGCATACGCGAGCAGCGCGAAGCGGTGGTGAAGCTGCTGATGTGGGAGATCGGCAAGAACCTGACGGATTCGCAGAAGGAATTCGATCGCACCTGCGAATACATCGTCGACACCATCAATGCCCTGAAAGCGCTGGATCGTCGCTCCAGCCGCTTCGAGCTCGAACAGGACACGCTGGGACAGATTCGACGCGTACCGCTCGGCGTCACGCTGTGCATGGGGCCTTACAACTATCCGCTCAACGAGACGTTCACCACGTTGATCCCGGCGCTGATCATGGGCAACACCGTGGTGTTCAAGCCTGCCAAATTCGGTGTGCTGCTGATTCGGCCGCTGCTCGAGGCCTTTCGCGACAGCTTCCCGCCGGGCGTTATCAACATCATTTACGGCAGCGGCCGCGAAACCGTCAGCGCCTTGATGGCCAGCGGCAAGATCGACGTGTTCGCCTTCATCGGCACCAACAAGGCGGCCAGCGACCTGAAAAAGCTGCACCCAAAACCGCATCGTCTGCGTGCCGCCCTGGGACTGGATGCGAAAAATCCGGGGATCGTCCTGCCGGATGTGGATCTGGACAACGCGGTTGCCGAGGCAGTGACCGGCTCATTGTCTTTCAACGGCCAGCGCTGCACGGCCTTAAAAATTCTCTTTGTGCACGAAACCGTCGTTGATGCGTTTCTCGATAAATTCACTCAGAAACTGGCGCAACTCAGACCGGGCATGCCGTGGGAGGCGGGTGTTGCATTAACGCCCTTGCCGGAACCAGGCAAGACAGATTTCCTCGCCGGGCTGGTCGAGGACGCCGTGAGCAAGGGCGCTGCGGTCGTCAACCCCGGGGGCGGACGGGTGTGTGAAACGTTCTTCTACCCAGCGGTGCTCTATCCAGTCATCTCGAGCATGCGCGTCTACCACGAGGAGCAGTTCGGCCCCGTGGTGCCGGTGGTGCCTTATCGGGATCTGCAGACGGTCATCGACTACGTGCTGGATTCGGACTTCGGCCAGCAACTGAGCATTTTCGGCAAGGACCCGGCGCAGGTGGGCCGATTGGTTGACGCCTTCTCCAACCAGGTCGGACGGATCAATATCAATGCGCAGTGCCAGCGCGGACCGGACAGTTTCCCTTTCAACGGACGAAAAAATTCGGCCGAAGGGACTTTGTCAGTCGACGATGCGCTGCGCGTGTTCTCGATTCGCACGCTGGTGGCCACCAAATTTTTGGAAAGCAACAAGGCGCTGGTCAGCGACATCATTCAGCAGCGCCAGTCCAGCTTTCTGACCACCGATTACATCTTCTAGGCGGATCCGCCCAGCGGATCTAGCAACAGATGACTACGCGCTGCTGACCAGTTAACGGGTCAGCAGCGCTCTTTGCTTGAGTAAACGAGAGTTTTGACGTTATGGAATGGTTCCTCAATCCGGAAATCTGGATCGCGCTTTTCACCCTGACCGCCCTGGAAATTGTGTTGGGGATCGACAACATCATCATGATTTCGATTCTGGTCAGTCGCATGCCCAAGGCGATGCAGCCGAAAACGCGATTCTTCGGCCTGGCGCTGGCCATGGTCACGCGCATTCTGCTGCTGTTGTCGATCACCTGGATCATGGGGCTGACGGCCGATCTGTTTCAGGCGTTCGGACGAGGCTTTTCCGGCCGCGACCTGATCCTCTTTTTTGGTGGGTTGTTCCTGCTGTGGAAGAGCACCAGCGAAATCTTCGAAACGTTGGAAGACGCCGATGAGCAGGCCTCGGCGTTTGGCAAGAAAAGCGCAGGCTTTCTGAGCACCATTATCCAGATCGCGATCATCGATATCGTGTTTTCCCTGGACTCGGTCATCACCGCGGTCGGGATGGTCTTGCACGTTCCGGTGATGATCGCTGCGATCGTGATCGCGGTATTGATCATGATGCTCGCCGCGGGGGCGATCAGTGGCTTTATCGACAAGCACCCGAGTTTGAAAATGCTCGCGCTGGCTTTCCTGATCGTGGTGGGCGTGGTGTTGATCGCCGATGCCTGGGGAATGCATGTGCCGAAAGGTTATGTGTATTTTGCGATGGCGTTTTCGCTCGCCGTCGAAGCCCTCAACATCCGCTTCAGAACCGCGAAGCAGGCGTAACTGCGTAGGGCAGGGTTGACCGGCCCCAGCGCAGAGCAATGCAGACGGCTAATCGTCTGTCAGCGGGTGTCAGTCAGAGATTTTCATCGATGACAATTTTCATCGCCAATGGCAACTGAGCACTGCGAGGTGTTTGGGCGCGGAGTTCATGTGATGGCTGTCCTGGAGGCGGTACATCACCATGCCGTGAAATGTGAGATTGAAAAAGCATGAAAGCGGAGCTGATCTGTCACTCATTCAAGAATGGCTAATTTAACCGGCAATCATGGCTTAGGGCGGGGATTGCATGGCCAGGTCACAATCTATCTGCACATCTGGAGGTCTATATAGGTGGCGTGACAGCTACGGCTCGTATGTGGCGGCCGCGCTGCGCGGGAGAATGTTCGCCCCTGGATGAAGCATGTGTTAACGGGAGGAGCGAGTCGGACCTCCGGGCAGCATCCGTGTCCAGTAGCTCTCCGCCAAGATTGTAAGCCTTGCTCGCGGGTGGCCTGGCCAACCGCAATCGCGGCGCCGTCGCGGCCAATGATCTAAATCCGTCCGCCCCTGGTGTTGATCAATGCAAAACGCGGGTTAGGTTGGTTATGGCCAGAAAAATCGTTGGCCCATCGGGCGGCGATGGCGCTCGATAACAACCCCGCGCATTCAGATGCTGAACCGCGATTGCAGCTAGCTCCCAAGCCATGGCCTCGTTCTCAAGGGTAAATGCCTGGTCGAAGGCGAAGAGGTCAATTCCGGTGATAGCTTGTAGTTCCTTGAGAGGAAGGGCTTTCTGACGAAGCTTGGCAGGTACCGTGGGGTTACCCCAAGCCCACATCCAACTTAATCGCTTCGGTGCGAAAGAACCGATATTGATTACTTGTGCCTCGACTGTCAGGCGGTCATGTTCATCGAAGAATTGGATGGTCGCGGTCTCCTGATCGAGCCACCATCTCCCCATATCGCTCAACGAGTAATCCTGACTAAGGTTCTCCTGCTTTTTCTTCAACGCAGCCATGGCCGTTTCCAGCAGTGCTTCAAATTTGTCATCTGGAGTGTTCCTCCTTACCAACCAGTGAGACAAACTCCGCAAAGCTCCCTGCAATGCATTCTACTGATCCCCAAGGGTCAATCCCGTCGAAGTACACAATGGGCCATGGCGCAGAAGCGCCTCGAAGGTCAAAAGCAAAGAGTTCTCCAGCACCATTGCCACCGAACACGAACAGGCCCGGCGCCATTTGCTTATACAGCGCGATGCTCTCCGGGTTTGACGCAGTCTCTGCAGAGTCGAGGACGAAATACACAGGGTTGACGGGGAGGGGCCCCTCACCGCCGTTGCTCTCGCTCAGCAGCTGGTAGTACTCATCAGGAAGCATTGGCGGTGCTGCTGCCTTAAGCGCGTCTAAAGAGGAGCTGGTGGCGCCAGGAAATGAATACCACTCTCCATGAATTAACAATTTCTACTCCGTTTGGGTGATCACAGCGCTGGGGTAACCCATTGAGTCTGATATCGAGGTAGGAGGATTTCAAGTACAGCTACACTGGAGATATCGTAGTCGTCAAAGAAGCGTTTAAAGCAGTTTCTGGATCATCGTCTGTCTGATATGCGAACCCCGCCCAGGCAACCCCTTCCAACTTCAAATCCTTGGAAAAGCCGTACATCTCACCTCCGGCGTGCTGATGGCTAGGCACGATTATCGCGCTGGCGACTGACAATTAGAATCAGCACGTCTGGCGACTACGCTGAGGGCCGCTACCAGGAAACGACCTGAAACAGCCATTGGCACAGGCTGCAACGAGCTAAAAAGGAGCTCGAAGCCAAACCTATTCAGCCTAGTCGCTGCCACTGCTCATCAGAATCCATCGTTTTCCATGGGCATGGATATCAAGGGAGAGCTCCCAGAATACCGGACACGCCGGATGACCGTTGGAGAGCCAAAATGAGGTAATGACGCTGGCTTGGTCAAGGTTCACCTGCTTGAACAGGACCTCTAGGAGCATCAGGATTTCTGGGCGTTTTACCGTCAGATCTACGGGGCCGTAGCTACCATCCCCCGAATGCAGCAGTTGTTCTGTGACGGTGTTGCGGGCTTCGCTTGCTGTCATGCAAGACTGACCACCCACGATGACATCCTTGCCAATGGAATGGGCCAGTTGCTCCTCAAGTGTTCTACTTAGGTCGAAAGGCCCGTAGGTGTTTACCCAGACGGTATAGTTAACGCCTTCTAAGAGATGCTCAAGCCTGAGGATGGTGTCTGACCGGGAATCTTGGACTATGCGCATGGTGGCTCCATCGATCAGTGTATGGCCTGGTATCGTGATGCAAACTTATCAGAACGATAGGCTAGCTAGAATCTCCTCCGAGGAGTCAGTTTGTAGAGCGAGGTAAGCGTGTCTCAGCGTCTGGGTCAGCTCGCTTTTTGACGGTATCAAATGCGGATTTGGATGTCAGTTGATCATCAGTCGTGCTGGTGCTTGTACCTCGGCGTTGTACATGACTTCTGGCCACCGCGCGTCGGCAGGATCTTTGGCCGCGGGGCCCATTGGTTTCAAAAGTCACATCTGGAAGCTCTGGCGTTTGCCCGCCACCAGCAGCCAGAGGATTGCGAGTGCCGCCAGCGAGAGCCAGGGCAGTAGTACGGCATTGAGTATTTCCCAGCCCAGAATGTTCAGTAGCCCACCGGCCCCAAACGAACATGAAAGCCCTACAGCAAAAATCACCAGGTCGTTGGTTGCCTGTGCGCGGCTTTTTTCTGAAGGACTGTAAGTTGTGGTTAGCAGCGACGTTCCACCGATAAACAGGAAATTCCACCCAACTCCAAGCAAAACGAGCGCGCCGGCAAATGAACCGAAACCGGTTCCGGTAAACGTGGTGACCACATGCAGCGCCAGCAGGGCGAGCCCCAGGAGCATGACCCACAAGGCCCCAATACGCGAAATGAGAGGCCCGGTAAAAAAGGATGGAAGAAACATGCCTAGTACATGCAATTGGATAACGGTTGCGGCGGTCGCTAATGAATGGTGGTGATGAATCATGGCCAACGGCGTGGCGGTCATGGCCAGGATCATTACCCCGTAACCGGTGACGGCACCAAACAGCGCCACCAGGTACGTGGGCTGGGTGACGATTTGACGCCACGGCCGGCCTTTCTCTAGGGCGATGTGCACCGTTTCGGTTTTCGGCATTTCCAGGCGCGATAGCACTGCCAGCCCCAGGGCCGCGACGATCGACGTCACTAAAAAGGACCCCACGTACGCTGGCGCCAGCAGGTCGCCGCCATAACGGGCCAGGGTCGGCCCCAGAAGCGCGGCCACAATTCCTCCCGCCATAACCAGTGAAATGGCTTTCGGACGCAAAGCGTCATCCGCCAGTTCACTCGCCGCGAAGCGGTAGAACTGAGCAAAGGCCTGATACGTACCGACGAAAAACGTTCCTAGCGAGAGCAAGGGCAGAGAGATCAGCCAGATACCCAGCGCTGCGATGAGGCCACCCAGCACACCCAGGGCTGCTCCGAGCATGAAACCCGCTCTTCGTCCGGCGTTGGCCATCAGCGCCGAGGCAGGAAACATCCCCATTGCGGTGCCGAGAAACATGCTGGCAATGGGGGCCGTTGCCAGGTCGGCACGCTCTGTCAGCTGGGCTCCCGCAAGCCCACCAATTGTCATGACCAAGACTGAGACTGTTTGAAACAAGGCCTGCGCGCTGGCGAGCATGGCGACCTGTCGATGCATGGCTTGCATGTTTCTTCCAAGGCTGCGGGAGTGACCCGATACGAGGCTGGAAGTATGAAAACCCTCGAGTTTTATTCAAACGAAATAGATCGCTACTCAAAGTGAATAAATTTAATGAGGCACATACCTGTGCGTGAAACAGATGTGCCATGCGTGGCACAGATGCTCCATGGGTGCGACACCTGTCGCAAGTTGATGCAGTAATCGATTCTTCCTGTAAGCCTTATAGGGCGCGGCTTACAGGTCCTTGGTGGCGACTGGCACAGGGGTTGCTCTTGTCCCTCTGCGCAGCGCAATGGCTTCGCTACTAATAAGAATCAGGAGTCCCCCATGACACAGTTTGGTCTCGCCGTGCCTCCCGCCCCCCGAACCGCGCCTTTCGGCGCTCCGCTCAAGAGCCTGTTCGTCGCGTTAGCCATGACTTTGAGCACCGTGCCGGCCTGGGCGCAGGACGTGCCCGCCAACGTCGATGGCAAGCGGATTATTGCCGCCGACCAGGAGCCCGGTAACTGGATGAGCACCGGTCGTACCTACGATGAGCAACGCTACAGCCCGCTCAGCAGCATCAGCGACCAGAACGTCAACCAGCTCGGCCTGGCGTGGAGCTATAAACTCGATCTTGACCGCGGTGTCGAAGCCACGCCCATCGTGGTTGACGGCGTGATGTACACCACCGGGCCGTTTTCGGTGGTCTACGCCCTGGATGCACGCAATGGCCGGCTGATCTGGAAGTATGACCCACAGTCCGACCGCAACCGCGCCGGTGAAGCTTGCTGCGATGCGGTCAACCGGGGCGTCGCAGTGTGGAAAGGCAAAGTCTATGTGGGTGTGCTCGACGGCCGGCTGGAAGCCATCGACGCCAAGACCGGCCAACGCGCCTGGTCGGTGGACACCCGGGACAACCATAAGCGCAGCTACACCATCACCGGCGCCCCTCGTGTGGTCAACGGCAAGGTGGTGATCGGCAACGGCGGGGCGGAATTCGGCGTGCGCGGCTATGTCACCGCCTACGATGCAGAAACCGGCAAGCAGGCCTGGCGCTTCTATACCGTACCGGGCGATCCCAAGCTGCCGCCGGAAGACAAGGCCATGGCCGTCGCCGCCAAGACTTGGCACGGCGACGCATTTGTCGAGCAGGGTGGCGGTGGTACCGCCTGGGATTCCTTTGCCTTCGATCCTGATCTGAACCTGTTGTACATCGGCGTGGGCAACGGTTCGCTGTGGGACCCCAAATGGCGCAGCCAGGCCAAGGGTGACAACCTGTTCCTCTCCTCGATCGTCGCGGTCAACGCCGACACCGGCGAATACGTCTGGCATTACCAGACCACGCCGGGAGATGCCTGGGACTACACTGCGACCCAGCACATGATCCTGGCGGAACTGCCGATCGACGGGAAACCGCGCAAGGTGCTGATGCAGGCGCCGAAGAACGGTTTCTTCTATGTGATCGACCGTGCCACGGGGGAGCTGTTGTCGGCCAAGGGCATCGTGCCGCAGAGCTGGACCAAGGGCATGGACATGAAGACGGGCCGGCCTATCGTGGATGACGAGAACGCTGCCTACTGGAAGGACGGTAAGCGCAAACTGGTGACGCCTGCGTTCTGGGGCGCACATGACTGGCAGCCGATGTCATTCAATCCGAACACGGGGCTGGTGTATATCCCGGCGCACATCATGTCCGCCTACTACGAGCACATCCCCGAGGCGCCGAAGCGCAACCCGTTCAAGAGCATGTATCAACTGGGCCTGCGCACCGGGATGATGCCGGAGAACGCTGATGGGCTGCTGGAAATGGCCAAGGGTTGGTCGGGCAAGCTTATCGCCTGGGACCCGGTCAAGCAGCAGCCGGCCTGGGAAGTGCCCTATGTGACGATCTTCAATGGCGGCACCTTGAGCACTGCCGGCAACCTGGTGTTCGAGGGCAGTGCCGATGGCCGGGTGATTGCCTATGCCGCTGATACCGGCAAGAAGCTCTGGGAGCAACCGGCGGCCAGCGGCGTCATGGCCGCGCCGGTTACCTACAGCGTCGACGGCGAACAATACGTGACGTTCATGGCCGGCTGGGGCGGGGCCTTCTCGACTTTCGCCGGTGCGTTGTCCCTGCGCGCCGGGGTTCGTCCGTTTTCTCAGGTACTGACCTACAAGCTGGGCGGCACCGCGAAACTCAACGAACCGGCACCGCTTGCCGAGACCCCCAAGCCGCCGCCTTTGACCGGTGACGCCGTCGCGGTGGAGGCCGGTGGCAAACTCTATGACGGCTACTGCTCCCAGTGCCACGGCATCCATGCAGTGAGCGGTGGCGTGTTGCCGGACCTGCGTAAGTTGACGACCGAAAAACACCAGATGTTCCTCGGCATTCTCTACGGCGGCCGGGTGCCCGACGGCATGCCGTCCTTTGCCGATGCCTTTACGCCGGAACAGGTGGAGCAAATCCATCAATACCTGATCAAGCGCGCCCATGACCTGCAGCAGGAAGGCGGCGTCTGGAAAACCTTCAGCGCCAAATGAACGCCGCGATGCAAGGAGCAAAGGCGCCACTGCATCGTTTTCGACACTGTCCGCGAGAGCAAACACATGACCGAAATCATTCATTACCAGCACTTCATCGCCAACGCCTTCGTTCCCAGCGAGCCGAGCATCGAAGTGCGCAACCCGGCCAACAATCAACTGCTGGCCCGCGTGCCCGAAGCCAGCGGCGAACAGGTGGAAGAGGCCATTGTCGCGGCGCGCAAGGCGCAGAAAAGCTGGGCGGCCCGTCCGGCCATCGAACGCGCAGGTTACCTGCGCAAGATCGCCAGCAAAGTGCGCGACAACGCCGAGCGACTCGCCCACGTCATCACCGCCGAACAGGGCAAAGTGCTGGGATTGGCGCGGGTGGAGGTCAACTTCACTGCGGATTACCTGGATTACATGGCCGAGTGGGCTCGGCGTCTTGAAGGGGAGGTGCTGACCAGCGACCGTGCCGGCGAAAACATCTTTCTGCTACGCAAGCCCTTGGGCGTAGTGGCGGGCATTTTGCCGTGGAATTTCCCGTTCTTCCTGATCGCCCGCAAGATGGCGCCCGCGCTGGTGACCGGTAACACCATTGTGATCAAGCCCAGCGAAGAGACCCCCATCAACTGCTTTGAATTCGCTCGCCTGGTGGCCGAGACAGACCTCCCAGCCGGGGTGTTCAACGTGGTCAGCGGCACGGGGGCGACGGTAGGGCACCAGTTGACGAGTCATGCAGGCGTGGACTTGATCAGCTTCACCGGCAGCGTCGGTACCGGCTCGCGAATCATGGCCGCGGCAGCGCCGAACATCACCAAGCTGAACCTGGAGCTGGGCGGCAAGGCGCCGGCGATCGTACTCGCAGACGCCGACCTTGAACTGGCGGTCAAGGCCGTTACTGCATCACGGGTGATCAACACCGGGCAAGTGTGCAATTGCGCCGAACGGGTGTACGTCGAACGCAAGGTCGCCGATCAGTTCGTCGAGCAGATTGCTGCGTCGATGGCCGCGACCCGGTACGGCGACCCGCTGGCCGAAGATGACTTGGACATGGGGCCGCTGATCAACCAGGCCGCGTTGGACAAAGTCGCGCAGATGGTCAGGACCGCCACAGGGCAGGGTGCTGAAGTGGTCACGGGCGGGGCGGTAGCGGACAAGGGCGCAGGCTTTCACTACCAGCCGACTGTATTGGCCGGTTGCGGCAGCGACATGGCGATCATGCGCCAGGAAATCTTCGGCCCGGTGCTGCCGATCCAGATTGTGGACGACCTTGACGAAGCCATCGTCCTGGCCAATGACAGCGAGTACGGCCTGACCTCTTCGGTGTATACCCGCAGCCTGAGCGCGGCCATGCGCGCCAGTAATGAACTGGATTTCGGCGAAACCTACATCAATCGGGAGAACTTTGAAGCGATGCAGGGCTTCCATGCGGGGGCGCGCAAATCCGGCATTGGCGGCGCGGACGGCAAGCACGGCTTGTATGAATACACTCATACCCACGTGGTTTACATTCAAATCTGATTCAAAGCCTGAGCCTTGAAAAATGCCGGTGCCCACGATGGGTACCGGCATTTTCATTTGCCGTGCGCCCCGCTATCAGGACTGGTGGTTGGGCGCGACGACACCGTGTTTTTTCATCTTGCGGTACAACGTCGAGCGCGAGATACCCAGGTCCGTCGCTGCGGCGCTGATGTTCCAGCGGTGGCGGCGCAGCGTGTCCAGCAGGCGGCGGGACTCCTCACCGTCCAGGTGTGCTTCCAGATGGCCGGTCTGCGCCGTGACGCAGATCGACCGTGATGCCCTTTGCGGTGCCAGCAATTCGTTGGGCAAGCAACCCATACCAATCACGCCATCTTCGGCCAGCGCCACCGCGTAACGCAGGCTATTGAGCAATTGACGAATGTTGCCGGGCCAAGGGTAGTCAAGCAGGCATCGGCGGGCATCGGCGTCAAGCCGTAACCCTGCGGCGCCGGGCTGCGCCGCGAGCAGCGCGTCGATCAGCTCGGCTCGATCAGTGCGCTCGCGTAAGGCCGGCAACGTCAGGTTCATGCCGGCCAGGCGGTAGAACAAGTCTTCGCGAAAGTGCTTGTCGCGGATCATGCTATGCAGATCCTGGTGAGTGGCCGAGATCACTTGAACATCCAGTGTCACCGGCGCCTCGGCCCCCAGCGGCGAAATTTCTCGCTCCGCCAGCACTCGCAGCAAGCGGGTTTGCAGGTGGGCGGGCATGTCGCCGATCTCATCGAGAAACAACGTCCCGCCGTTCGCCTGTTCCAGTTTGCCTTTCATGCCTTTTCGGTTGGCTCCCGTGAAGCTGCCGGCGCGATAGCCGAACAGTTCGCTCTCGATCAACGTCTCCGGGATCGCCGCGCAGTTCAGCGCCACGAAAGGCCCTGCGCGGCGTTGGCTTGCATGGTGGATCGCACGGGCAAACGCCTCCTTGCCGGTGCCGGTCTCACCGGTGATCAGGATCGGGATACCCTTGTCGATCACCTTGCGCACACGCTGGGTGTTTTGCTGCAGCCGGGCATCCAGGCCGGCGAGTTGGTGCAAATCCGGATGAGCTTGAAGCGCGGGACGGGCGACGGGGAACGGGCGGTGCCGTTCAGAAGGAATGCGCAGGCCGACATCCAGCACAGATTCGTGCCGAGGGCTGCGCAGCCGCACGCCCCGAGCGCCACCGTCGGTGAGCTGGAGCAGTTCGTCCACTGTGGTCGAAAGCAGGCGTTCGATGGCGACGCCGATCAACGTTGGCTCGTCGGCCACGTCCAGGGCGACAAACGCGGCCCGGTTGGCCCCGATGACGCGCCCGCTTTCATCCAGGGCGAGCAATTGTTCGTTGCCCAGGTCGGCAATTTCATCGATGGGTACGAGAGACAGGGTCAAACGGTCGCGGTAGCTCTGGCGAAAATGTGCATTCTCGATCATGCGCGCGTACATGATCACCAGTTGCAGAGTGAGGTATTGGCTTTCCCGAGGACCGTCGCTGTTCATGCAGGTCGCATTCAGGCAACCGCGCAACAGGCCTTGGGCATCAAAGATGGGCGCTACCGAGCAGCTCAGGCGGGAGTTGACGGCCAGGAAATGCTCGTCACGATGGATGATCAGTGGCTGCGTTGCCGCAAGCGTGGTGCCGATGCCGTTGGTGCCCACCACCGACTCATCCCATCTCGCGCCTACCACCAGACCTGACTGGGTGTACGCTTCGTGCCGGCTAGGCAATTGGGCATCCAGGGTAATGCCGTATTCGTCGCTCAATAGGACAGCGAAGCCAGCCGGCACCACGCGCCGCGCCAGGCCACTGACGCCCTGACTAGCGATAGAAAGGTATTGCTGATGTTGTTGCTGATGGCGCCGAATGTCCGGGGCGCTGAGGATGTTCTTGCGGCTGGCCGCGCCAGGATCGAGCCGGTGCTCAACGACGCTACGATACCAGGACTGAGCAATCACCCCGTCCGGCCTGATCCCGCGCCCGGAAAAGTGATCGTTGACGAACGCTGCGAGTTCGCTGGGAGTTGCCTGCATGCTATGCGAGGTCATGAAATGCTCCAATCAGGCGTGAAGTCCGCAAGTGCCATCGCTGCGACTTGTTGTTGGGCGCAGGGCGCATCTGCAACTGTCTACCATAGTCGTTGGTGCAGGATTTTTCAGCCTTGACACAACAAGTCTCAATCTTGTGCTCAGCAGAGCACGATAGGGCGCGCATCGATTTTCAAGATCATTGTCGATTGATAACTGTAGCCGCTCGTTCTCGTTTGAGCTGCTTTGCGTGTCCATCCGATCCTTCCGTTCTCCGCCGGTTAGGAGCTGGACAAAGCTCCTTTATAAGTACCCTGATAGCGGTGAGCTTGCCGTTGCCCCAAGAAGTCGGTACCCCGCGTGATAGAACTGACCGCCTGAGTCGATCAAAAAAATTCCAAGCGAGGCTTGACCGAGGAGAACGATCGTTCTACATTGGCTCCATGGATCGAGCAGGAATGTCCAGTTGTCTTGGTGATCCACTGCTGATACTAATCAAAAGCACAATAATCATGGCGCGCGCGATGGGTAACTACAGTGCGACGCAAAATAAGTCGCGCAATTGCCAGCTGATTGCTAAAAGAAAGTCGTACTGGTTTGCTGGGTTCCGAAAGTTAAATTACCCGTAACATCTAATAGTCCTGGAGGCATCACCATGTCCAATGCACAAACTCGTCCGCCACTTCCTCCTTTCACTCGTGAAACGGCGATCGAGAAAGTCCGACTCGCTGAAGATGGCTGGAACAGCCGCGATCCTGAAAAAGTATCGCTTGCCTATACGCTGGACACCAAATGGCGTAACCGAGCGGAATTTGCTACCAATCGCGAAGAAGCCAAAGGTTTCCTGACTCGCAAATGGAAAAAAGAGCTTGATTATCGCCTGATCAAAGAGCTCTGGGCCTTTACCGACAACCGCATCGCTGTTCGTTACGCATACGAGTGGCATGATGATTCAGGTAACTGGTTCCGCTCTTACGGTAACGAAAACTGGGAATTCGAAGCGGATGGCCTGATGCACCGTCGCTTCGCCTGCGTGAACGACATGCCCATCAAGGAGAGCGAACGCAAGTTCCATTGGCCGCTGGGACGTCGCCCGGATGATCATCCAAGCCTGTCTGACCTCGGTCTGTAAATATCTCTACCGACCTGAGCCTTTCGTTGAAAGGCTCAGGTCTTTTTTTTGAGCCTGGCGCTATAAATAGTTCCTTTATCAAAAGTCCTCCTGACCCGTAACCGCACGCAATCCCTCCAAAGTTTTATCCTCCAACTCTTGGCCGGTCTTATCCGGCTCTTCCACCTGCCAACGATCCTCACTGTCTGCTTCGCGAAAGGTCTGGCGGTCACAGCTTTTCCAGTCATGAGTCTATTACTGAAGTTCTCTGACAATATTTGATATTTGCTTCACCAGATCCACGCATGAGGCTGCAAAGGATTCATGAAGGGTCTGAGGGCTGCCGACTCAAGCAGGCATGACAGCAGGGCACGCTGGCCTGAATAGAGGATTCAAGGTAAGGGTCTGGCTTCTGACTTTGCGTTTAAGCCGAGGTGAGAGTGACAGAAGTGCAACGTTGGATGATGTGCTCTCGTTGCTCCGTGTCGCAGGCGGGAACTCGCGATGAAGATTTTTGGCAGTCAGCCGCTGGCAATTCCTGGTTTTGGATACGGCCTGAGTAAATGCACTTCCGTGCAATTAGTGCCGCAGTAGTGGCGGGAAGCGCGCTGTAGGGGCGCAAATAGAGAAGGGTGATTTTTCAAAAAGGGTCAGGGGACGGCGGGTGTTTGAGCCCCCGTCCCTGGCGCCGAGCGATCGAGCGCCAGATGTGCGGACGGGAGAGGAGTCAATTGGTACAGCCCAGACATCTGGTATCTGAGTAATCGACACAACGTGGGCGATGTCCAGATGTTGAGAGTAACGATAGGGCTCGACCGTAATGTGCGCAGTCTGTGTATCCAGCTCATCAGCCATAGCGACAGCGCCAAGGCTGCCTAGGAATAAAACGAGTAACAGTTTCATAGTGATCACCTGTAATGAGGGCGTGAGAAGGCCAAAGCACTTAAGCGGTGCTCAGTCGTAATAAAGGGGCGGGGTGTAGCCCGGTCGCCGTCAGACGCCGGGCTGTCTTACATCAGAAAGGCTTGGTAGGCAGATACTTGCCGTCCAGGGTGATCACAGCGCGATGGCCACCCTCCGGATCTTCGACTTTCTTGATGTCCAGCTTGAAGTTGATGGCACTGATGATGCCGTCGCCGAACTTCTCGTGAACCAGCGCTTTGAGGGTGGTGCCGTATACCGACATCATCTCGTAGAAACGGTAGAGGGTCGGGTCGGACGGTACGCCGTCAAAAAAACTGCCGCGAACTGGCATCGATTGCAGCAAAGCGACCTGATCAGCATCAAGGTCGAGTTTCTTACCCACGACCTGGGCGGCGCTGGAAGGCAGTGGATGCTGGCCGAGCAGGGCAGCAGTGACGAAGGCTTCGGACAGGCCGGTGCCATCAACGATCTCGGCGAAGGACAGGTCCTTGCGAGCCTTGGTCAAGATGATGGTTTCGGTCAGTTCCTGGCGAGCGGTGCGGGTGGCTTGAGTCTGGATCATGGCGAATCTCCTGGGTTGGTAAGGGTTGCAGGTACAGGTTTCAGGCAACGTGCCTGGCTTGCTGGGAAACGGCGTGGACTTCGGGGTTCTCTGCGAGGGACACGAAGGTCCCGGTACTGCCATCGAAGGCGTCGATACGCCCGCTCTCGATGTCATAAATCCAACCGTGCAGGGTGACGCGGCCTTCTTCGAGAGCCAGGCGAACGGATGGGTGTGTCTGGAGATTGGCCAGTTGCGCGATGACGTTTTCGCGCACCATGGACGTAACTTTGCTCGGCAGATCCGGGTGTTTGCGGGCTTCGTTGACGACCTTGGCCGAGTCGGCGTAACGGAGCCATCCGGCAACGGCAGGCATGTGATCCAGGCACTTGCACGTTGCTATGGCGGTCATCGCGCCGCAGTCGGAGTGACCGCAGATGACGATGTCTGCGACCTGGAGTGCGGCGACTGCGTATTCAACAGAGGCCGAAACGCCCCCGGGTTCCGGGCCATACGACGGCACGATGTTGCCGGCGTTGCGGATTACAAACAGATCCCCTGGCTCGCGCTGGGTGACCAGTTCAGGCACCAATCGGCTATCTGAGCAAGAGATGAACAACGCCCTTGGGCTCTGCTGATTAGCCAGGTTCTTGAACAGTTTGATCCGCTCAGGGAAGGCGTCTTTCTGGAATTTCAGAAAACCGTCGATGATCGCTTTCATGGTTGCTGTCTCGATGTCTGGGTGTGAGACAAAGATTAAGCAACGCATTACATAAGGTAAAAGTCTGATTTATTATGCTATTGATCAGATTATCTTATGGGTTAAATCATGCTTGCTCGCCACATCCAGTACTTCCTCGCGGTTGCGGAACATCTCAGCTTCACGAAGGCCGCAGCGGCGCTGCACGTGTCTCAGCCAGCCCTTTCGCAGCAGGTGAAACAGTTGGAAGAAAGTCTTGGAGCCCAGCTGTTCGACCGTTCAGGGCGCACAACTCGTTTGACTGACGCGGGAGACGTCTATCTTTTGTATGCACGCCGTGCTTATCAGCAATTGCGAGATGCTAGAAGCGCCATCCACGATGTGAGCGACCTCACCCGCGGCTCATTGCGCCTGGCCGTGACGCCAACGTTCACGACTTATCTGGTAGGGCCGGTGATCGAAGCATTTCACTCTCGGTATCCCAAGATCACGCTCAACCTGAAGGAGATTTCCCAAGAGCGCATTGAGGAGCTGCTTTTGGCAGGAGAATTGGACGCGGGGATCGCGTTCGATGAAATAAGCACACCGAATATTGAGGCCATCCCGTTGCTGAACGAAACCCTCGCTTTAGTGGTGAGTCGCAGACACCGCTTGGCCGAGGAGCGGTCCATTGGATTGCAGGGTCTGAATGCCGAATCCCTGATTCTGCTCAGCCCGGAGTTTGCCACCCGCGAACAGATCGACCGCTACTGCCGCAAACACGCGATTCGTCCTCAGGTGCGGATGGAGGCCAATGCCCTCGGTGCGGTGATCGAAATTGTTCGTAGGACCAATCTATCGACTTTATTGCCGGCCAAAGTCGCGTTGGCCCATGATGATCTGGTAGCCATCGCACTGGAACCCGAGCGTTTGCAGCGCACCGCCGTCCTGATGCGGCGCAAAGATGCCTTTCAGAGCGCAGCGATGCGAGTTTTCATCGAGGTGGCTAAAGAAGTATCCCTTGAACTAAACGTGTAATACCTGCGCCCGTCGGTCTCAACTTGTGCCACCTGTACGTCAGCGAGGGTTTCGAACACTCAGGTCACCTTCAGCGTTTAGCCAACGTGTTCGCGTCAGCGGTGTGGGTGAACCAAGTGAAGCCTTGGATTTTCCCCCTTTGCTGCTTCGCATGCATCGGTCAGCATGATAATCAGCTGGCGTTCTATCCGAGCCAGTCGGGCTGGAGGCCTGTTTGATCCAGCGATAAACCTGCAAAATTCAACGTTAAGGTCAACAGACTCTCTGGGAGGGGATATGAGAATTGGTGAGCTGGCAAAAATCAGCGGTTTGGCGCCGTCACGCATCCGCTTCTACGAGGCGAGCGGCTTGATCAAACCGGTTGAGCGCAAAGCCAACGGTTATCGCGATTATGCCCCCGACACCGCATGGATGCTGGAAATCATCACCGGCGCGCAGGCGGCAGGTTTCTCGTTGGAAGAAATACGCCTATTGATGCCGATGGACGACAGCGGCTGGCATCAGGATGACTTACTCAGTGGACTCAAGCAAAAGGTCGGGGAAATTGAAGCCTTGCAGCAAAGGTTGGCGCGGAACAAGGAGCAACTTCTGTCGGTCATCAAGGGCATCGAGGGCAAGCCAGAGGGCATGGCCTGTGCAGACAACGCGCAAATGCTGATCAATCGTCTGCGCGAAGAAGGCATGGCTGCAACTTCAGGCAAGCGTGCGGTGGGGGCGGGCGGGAAAGGAGCCTCCCGTCGGGCTTCTGGGGCCTGACGGCATAAACGTTGTTCAGTGTTCACCGCTGTTCGACGAATTGCCGTCGCCCAGCATCTTGGGCGTTGAAAAGCTATTGACCTTCAAGCTGACTTCAATCTTAAGGTGGCCTCATTTCCAGCTGAGGACCGCTCCATGAATCTATTCGACACCCTGACGCTTCCCAACGGTTCGACCATCAAGAACCGAATCGCCAAGGCCGCCATGGAAGAAAACATGGCGGATGCCGAGCAGGCGCCCTCCGACGCACTGATGCGTCTCTATCAAGCGTGGGCTGACGGCGGCGCAGGGTTGATCATTACCGGCAACGTGATGGTCGACGGCCGTGCGATGACGGGGCCGGGGGGTGTGGTCTTGCAGGATGATCGGCAACTGGACAAGTTCCAGCGCTGGGCGCGGATTGGCCGAGCCGGCGGCGCGCAGTTCTGGTTGCAGATCAATCACCCGGGTCGGCAGATGCAGTCCAATCTTGGGCAGAAGACCTGGGCTCCCTCAGCCGTGGCGCTGGATCTGGGCAAACTCTCGAAGCGCTTCGCCACGCCCCATGCCATGACTGCCAGTGTGATCGAGGACGTTATCCAGCGCTTTGCGAACACCGCACGCCTGGGCGAACAAGCCGGGTTTACCGGCGTGGAAATCCACGCTGCCCATGGCTATCTGTTGAGCCAGTTCCTTTCGCCCTTGACCAATCAACGAACGGACGAGTGGGGCGGCTCCCTGGAAAACCGTGCGCGCCTGTTGCTCGAAATCGTCAAGGCCGTCAGGGCGGTGGTTTCGGCGCAGTTCGCGGTGGCGGTCAAACTCAATTCCGCCGATTTCCAGCGCGGAGGATTCACCGCCGATGACGCGAAAAAGGTCGTTGAACTGCTCAACGAGCTGGATGTGGACCTGGTGGAATTGTCCGGCGGCAGTTACGAAGTGCCCGCCATGCAGGGGGAGGCGCGCGATGGTCGCACCTTGGCCCGCGAGGCTTATTTTGTCGAATTCGCCCGAGACATCCGGACCGTCGCGAAGATGCCGGTGATGGTCACCGGCGGTATTCGTCGTCGCCCGGTGGCTGAAGGTGTCGTGCAGAGCGGTGTGGACATGGTCGGTATCGGCACGGCATTGGCCATCGATCCATACCTGCCGCGTGACTGGCTGCTGGGCAAGGACAATGCCCCGCAATTGCCGCCGATCACTTGGAAAAACAAGGCCATCGCCGCCTTGGCGAACATGGCGGTGGTGAAGTATCAGTTGGGTAAGCTCAGTCGGGCGAAACAGCCTGATCCACGTGTCTCGCCATTGCGTGCGCTGATTCTGCAGCAGGTCGCCATGGCGTTTCGCACGCGGCAATACCGGCGTTGGGTAGAGAAGGGTTCGATGTGATTCGGTACCTGTTCAACTCTGAGAGCGATGGATGTACCCCACTTTTTCAACCCACCCTCAACCTCAACCGTTGGCGGAATGTTCACTTCTGACCGCTTGCTGGTCCTCACGATAGGCAGCCAATTCGATTTCGGTTTCAGGGTAACGGGTCAAGTATTGGTGAGAAACGGGGTCAGCCGATAAGAACCGTAGTTATAAGGTGCGCTGATCCTGATTTTTCCACGCGGCATTGAATTCGCAGCCACTGCCAGATCGTCGGCAGCTTGCACGTCGTTCAAGATGACCTTGCAGCGCGAGTAATACTCCTAGCCCACGGCGGTCAAGTTTTAACGGCGAGTGGTTCGGGTGATCAATTTGAGGCCTAGCTCAGCTTCCAGATTACTGACCTGTTTAGCAATCAATTGCGGGGGTTACACCTAAAAGGGCAGCTGCTGCCGAAAAGGAGTCTGACTCGGCAGCCGCCACGCAATCGCCACCGAAGATAAACTCAAGTGGCCTTTGCTACGCTCGCAGCCTACCATTCGCCTCCGTCAATCAAGTAGCCAAATGGCTTCCTGGCCCAGGAGCTTTTAACGCGATGCTGTCTGCCGAGCTCAAGTCCTTTTATATGGTCGCACGCCTGGGCAGCATTACCCATGCGGCGAAGAAGCTCGGCCTCAGCCAGCCCACTGTCACTACCCAGATCCGCAATCTGGAGGCGCAGTATGGTGTCGAGCTGTTCTACCGGGGCGGTCGGCGGTTTACCTTGAGCGAGGATGGCGCACGTCTGTTGCCGATGGTGCAGGCGTTGCTGCAGCAGGAAGCGGATATCGAGTTCTACCTGCACAATTGCGGCCAGTTGCAAGGCACCTTGCGCATCGCCGCGACCGCTCCTTATTACATGCTCGATCTGGTCAGGCGTTTTCGTGAGCGCCTGCCGCAGGTCCAGGTGACGTTGGACATCGGCAATTCATTGCAGGTGATCGAGGCGTTGGAGGAGTATCGAGTGGATGTGGCCGCTTCCTCGCAGCTGGAAGAGGATGCGCGCTTCACCCGTTTGCTGCTTGGCGAGGACCCTCTGGTGCTGGCCGTACACCGCAGTCATCCGCTGGCCAATCACACCCGGTTGCCGCCTTCTGCGCTGGCCGGACACTGCCTGTTGATGCGCGAAATGGGGTCGACCACACGCCAGCTCACCGAGCAGATGCTGCGCAAGGCCGGCGTGGCGTTGGGACCGCTGTTGGAGATTGGCAGCCGCGAGTCGATACGCGAGGCGGTGTTGCGCAATATCGGCATCAGCGTCATCGCCCGTCATGAGGTTCCGGGCAATCAGGAGTTGCGCGTCATCGCCCTGGACGACGCCCCCCTGATTCCAGAGTACCTCTATTGCCTGAAAGAACGTCGTCAAGCACGTCTGCCGGCGGCCTTCCTGGCCATCGCCCGCGAATCCGCCGAGACTTGATTCGCGCGTGTCATAAAAAATGCTGATACCACTATCGGCAGCTTTTGCCCAACTGCCATAAAGCCTTCGCAAGCCGGACTCAAGATGACCCTCGTTCGATTCCAAACGAGATTCCTGGCATGGCTACCGTCGACTTGCAACTGCGCGACATTCACAAAGGCTTCGGCACTTTCAAGGCGCTGGACGGCGTATCGCTGGAGGTCAACGCTGGCGAGCTGGTCTGCCTGCTCGGGCCGTCCGGCTGCGGCAAGACCACACTGCTGCGCTGTATTGCCGGCCTGGAGCGTCAGGAGCGAGGCAGTCTGTACTTTGCCGCGCGAGATGTTTCCACGCTGCCGCCGCAGGCGCGTGACTACGGCATCCTGTTCCAATCCTATGCGTTGTTTCCCAACCTGACGGTGACCCAGAACGTCGCCTATGGCCTGTCTGGTCGCGGGCGCGACGAGGTGCGTCGACGGGTCGAAGAGATGCTCGAGCTGGTCAGCCTCACTGACAGTGGGCACAAATACCCGGCGCAGCTCTCGGGCGGGCAACAGCAACGCGTGGCGTTGGCGCGTGCATTGGCGCCGGGCCCCTCGCTGTTGCTGCTCGATGAGCCGATGTCGGCCCTTGATGCCCAGGTCCGCGAGCACCTGTGCGGCGAGCTGCGAAGCCTGCAGCGCCAGTTGGGCATCACCACCCTGATGGTCACGCACAACCAGGAAGAAGCCATGCTGATGGCCGACCGTATCGCGGTGATGAATCAGGGGAAAATCGAGCAGTACGCCACGCCACAGACCATCTACAACGCACCGGCAACGCCTTTTGTCGCCGAGTTCGTCGGTCAGGGCAATTGGTTGCCTTTTGAACGTGAGGGTAACCATGCGCGTGTCGGGCGGCTGAGCATGCGCCTGGCGGACACCGGGCAACGGGCGGGCGGACGCCTGTTCTGTCGCCCCGAGGCGATAGTGGTCAACCCCGAACTCGAGCAGGACAACCTGTTCCCAGCGCGTATGCGCGAACTCACCTTTCTCGGCAATCGCTGCCGCCTGAGCTTCGAATTGGACAATCTGCCCGGCCACACCCTGTTGGCTGAAATGCCCCCCGAAACGTTGCCGCCGTTGCACGGTGATCAGATACGGGTGGCTTTGCCGCCGCGTAGCCTGCAGGTGTTCGCCTGATGGAACGGATCGTGACGATGGGACGCGCAGTGAAGTCCCCCCGGCGCTCGACGGACCTGGCCGACCGGGTGTTAGTGTTGGGTGGGCACTGGCTCATGTTGGTCCTGCTGGTGCTGGCGGTGTTGTTGCCGCTGCTGGCCATGCTCTGGCGAGGACTGGCGGGTGATCCGGGGCAGGGGGGCGGTCTTACAGCGGCGGCGCAGCTATTTCGCAGTGCCAACTTTCGCTGGCTGCTCGGCAACAGCCTGAGCAGCGCCCTGGCCGTCGTGATGATCGTGCTGCCTCTGGCCTATGGTTTTGCCTACGGCTTATTGCGCACTTGTTTGCCGGGGAAGGGGTTGTGGCGCGGCCTGTCATTGCTGCCGTTGCTGGCGCCTTCGATGCTGCCGGGAATCGCGTTGATCTACCTGTTTGGTAACCAGGGCATGCTGCGGGACTGGATGCCATCCAGTATCTACGGTTTCTGGGGCATCGTGCTGGGCCAGGTCATCTACACCTTTCCCCATGCCCTGATGGTGCTGCTCAGCGCCTTGGGTCTGGCCGATGCTCGTCTGTTCGACGCGGCTTCGAGCATGGGGGCCTCGCCGTGGCGTGCCTTTCGCAGCATCACCTGGCCTGGCAGCCGACAGGGCGTATTCGCCGCCGGCTGCCTGGTGTTCACCCTGTGCATCACTGACTTCGGCGTGCCCGTGGTGGTCGGTGGCGATTATCAGGTGCTGGCACTGGAAGCCTACAAGGCGGTGCTCGGTCAACAACAATTCGGCCGTGGTGCCCTGATAGGGTTGTTCCTGCTCCTGCCGGCGCTGTTGAGTTTCGCCGTCGACTGCTGGTTGCGTCGTCACCAACGCGACGCCATGGGGGGGCGTGCCCAGGTCTATCAACCGCAGCCCAAGCGTGGGCGCGACACCGTCTTTTTGCTGCTGGTCGTGCTGGTGTGCGCGGTCCTGCTCGGCGTGTTCGGCATGGCGGTGTACTCGTCGCTGGTGAAGTTCTGGCCGTACGACCTGTCGCTGTCGCTACACAACTACGTGTTCTCCGATCTGCCCGGCGGTTGGCTTGCCTATCGCAACAGCCTGTTGCTGGCCTCAGCTACAGCGGTGTTCGGCAGCGTGCTGATTTTCACCGGCAGTTACCTCCTCGAAAAGCTCCGGCAAAACCCGCTGACACAGGTGCTGCGCCTGCTTTGCTTCATTCCCATGGCCGTGCCTGGCCTGGTGCTCGGGTTGGGTTACGTATTTTTCTTCAACCTGCCGGCCAATCCGCTGCATGGGCTCTACGGCAGCCTGGCGTTGCTGGTGGTGTGCACCGTGGCGCATTTCCTGACCACCGCGCAGATGACGGCCGCGACTGCGCTGCGCCAGCTCGATGGAGAATTCGAAGCCGCCGCACTGTCGTTGAAGGTGCCTCTGCTGCGCCATTTCCTTCGGGTGACCGTGCCGATCTGTCTGCCGGCGCTGCTGGACATCGTTCGCTATCTGTTTGTCTCGGCGATGACCACCGTCTCGGCGGTGATCTTCCTCTATAGCCCGGACAGCATGGTGGCGTCCGTCGCCGTGCTGAACATGGACGATGCCGGCAACGTCGGCGGTGCCGCCGCCATGTCGACCCTCATTCTTCTCACCTCCGCCAGCGTATCGCTCCTGCTGGCCTGGGCTTCGCGCGGCTTGTTGCGGCGCTCCCAGGCCTGGCGTGCGGCGCCTGGCCTTTGATTTCGCGGAGTACTGCCATGCGCTACCAACACCCTGACCATCTGCAAGCCGTCATTCTTGACTGGGCGGGAACCGTGGTCGACTTCGGGTCCTTCGCGCCGACACGGATTTTCGTCGAGGCGTTCGCCGAGTTCGACATCCAGATCAGTCTGGCCGAAGCCCGCGGCCCCATGGGCATGGGTAAGTGGGATCACATTCGCACCCTGTGCGATCAACCGGCGATTGCCGAGCGCTTCCGGAGGCGCTTCGGGCACCTGCCGAGCGATGCCGACGTGACCGCCCTCTACGAGCGTTTCATGCCGCTGCAGATCGCCAAGGTCGGTGAGCACTCGGCGTTGATTCCCAGTGCCTTGGACACGGTGGCAAACCTGCGCGAGCGTGGTCTGAAGATAGGCAGTTGCTCGGGCTACCCGAAGATTGTCATGCAGCAGGTGGTGGCACTGGCAGCGGCGGCCGGCTATCGGCCGGACTACGTCGTTGCCACCGATGAAGTGCCCAAGGGCCGTCCGGGCCCAGCCCAGGCCCTGGCCAACGTCATTGCCCTGGGGCTCGACGACGTGGCCGCCTGCGTCAAGGTCGATGACACCGAGCCCGGGATTCTCGAAGGGCGCGGCGCTGGCATGTGGACGGTGGCGTTGCGTTTCTCGGGCAATTTCCTGGGCCTCACCTGGGAGCAATACCAGGCGCTGCCCACCCTGCGGCTGGAGGCCGAGCGTCAACGCATCGATGCGCTGTTCGCCGACAGCCGACCCCATTACCTGATCGACACCCTGGCCGACCTGCCTCCGGTTATCGACGCCATCAATGCACGCCTGAAACGGGGCGAAAGCCCGCAAGGCTGCTGAGTCCGTTGTTCCTATTCGTCCGCCCATTCTTCGCCAACAGGAAACCCACCATGTTCAAGCGCATCGCCCTTGTCACAGGCCTGCTCGCCACCGCCCTGCAGGCCCAGGCCGCCACTGAGCTGACCGTCTACAGCGCACTGGAAGTCGAGCAACTCAAGCCATACCAGCAAGCATTCGAAAAGCAGCATCCCGATATCCGCATCAAATGGGTGCGCGACTCCACCGGGATCGTCACCGCCAAGCTGCTGGCCGAGAAGGATCGTCCGCAGGCTGATGTTGTCTGGGGGCTGGCGGGTTCCAGCCTGGCCATCCTCAAACGGCAGGGCATGCTCGAAGCCTACGCCCCGGCCAACCTGGACACGGTAGGCGCGCATTACCGTGACAGCGACAATCCACCGTCCTGGGTCGGCATGGACGTATGGGCCGCCAGCATCTGCTTCAACACCATCGAAGCCGAGAAACAAGGCTTGCCGAAGCCAACCAAGTGGGAAGACCTCGCCGATCCGGTCTACAAGGGCAAGATTGTGATGCCCAACCCGGCGTCTTCGGGAACCGGTTACCTGGACGTCAGTGCCTGGCTGCAAACGTTCGGTGAAGACGGCGGATGGGCCTACATGGACAAGCTGCACCAGAACATCGGCCAATACACCCATTCCGGCTCCAAACCTTGCAAGCAGGCCGCCGCCGGGGAGTTTCCCATCGGCATCTCCTTCGAATACCCGGCGATTCAACTCAAGCGCAAGGGCGCGCCGCTGGACATCGTGCTGCCCAAGGAAGGCTTGGGCTGGGAAATTGAGGCGAGCGCGATCGTCAAGAGTACCCAACACCTGGACGCCGCCAAGAAGCTTGCGGATTTTGCTGCCAGCCGCGAAGCCATGGAGTTGTACAAGGCCAACTTCGCCGTACTGGCTCGGCCAGGCATCGCGGAGCGTTTCCAGGAGCTGCCGGCCGACTACGAACAGCGCCTGATCAAGAACAACTTCAACTGGGTCTCGGAGAACCGCGACCGGATTCTCGCCGAATGGCGCAAGCGCTATGACGGCAAGTCCGAGCCGGTCAGTCAGTAACCCGCGCGCGCCATCTCAATTCGCTGGCCGCCCTGGCGGCCATTTCCCCTTATCGAGGAGTTTTGCATGAGTCAGCACGACTGTGACCTGCTGATCGTAGGTGCCGGGATCCTGGGGCTTGCCCATGCCTGGGCCGGTGTTCGTCGCGGCCTCAAGGTTCGCGTATTCGAACGCAGCCACACGCCGTTGGGTGCTTCCATTCGCAACTTTGGCCAGGCCCTGGTGACAGGGCAGGCCCCCGGGCCAATGCTCGACCTCGCGCGTCAGTCCCATGGACTGTGGGCGGAGCTGGGCGTGGCCGCCGGATTGGCGATCAAGAAGCAGGGCTCGCTGGTGTTCGCCCGCACCGAGGCCGAAGAGGCCCTGCTGGAGGCGTTCTGCGTGGGCCGTGCCCAGTCGCTTGGCTACCGCACCGAACTGCTGCGCGGTGCGGCCCTCGACAACCTCTATGAAGGTCGCTTCGCCCACCATCGTGGCGCCTTGCACGGTCTAGACGACCAGCAATTGTTCTCCCGAGAAGCATTGCCGCAGATCATCGATTACTTGGCTGGGCAGGGTGTCGAGTTCCATTTTTCGACGTTGGTCCGGGACGTCGAGCCCGGTAGGGCCATCACCACAGCCGGACGCTTTTCGGCGCGCCACATCATCGTTTGCTCCGGTCACGACTATCAGACTTTACTGGCCGAGCAGATGGCCGGGCTGAAGCCGTCCGTGTGTCGCTTACAGATGCTGCGGGCCCGCCTGGTGCAGCCCCTGGATCTGCAACACGCGGTGCTCACGGGGTTGAGTTGCGTGCACTACGGCGCCTTCAGCGACCTGCCGGAGGCCGACGCGATCAATTTGGAGATACGCCGTGATTACCCGCAACTGGAAGAGCACGGCATCCATCTGCTGATCAGTCCCACGCCGTACGGCGACCTGATCATCGGTGACTCTCACGACTACGGGGTCGACGCCGGACCGTTCAACGGGGAGGACGTCGATGAGCTGCTCATTGGTCTCGCGGAGCACACCCTGGGCGGGCGCCTGCAGCTGGTGGAGCGCTGGCAGGGCGTCTACGGTGCGCGCGGCCCGGCCCCGTTCAGCGTGTTGCCAGCTGCCGAAGGCGTGACGGCGGTGCTGATGCACACCGGGCTGGGCATGAGCGTGGGGCTCGGCCTTGGCGAGCGAACCGTTGCGGCGCTGCTGGGTGAAGGCGAGTGGCCCACGATGCGTTGAGTTTGAAGATTGTCCCTGGTCGAGCCCTGTCTTACTGCGGCCACTGCTCAAGCAGGATCGAGACAAACTTCTCGGCGGCGGGTGACAGGGACGCGCCTCGTCGATAGACCAGTCCCAGCGATCGGTTGACCACCGGTTCGATCAGCGGCACGCTGACCAGCGTCGGATGGTCCCCGGCGGGCATCGCCAGGCTGGGCATTGCCGATACCCCGAGGCCTGCCTCCACCAGTCCCAGTGACGTAGACAGGTGCTGGACCTCGTAAAACCATTGCGGACGCCAGCTCAGGCCCGACAAAGCATGATCGAGCAGCATGCGATTGCCGCTCAGGCGACCCACCCCGATCAGGCGATAGTCGCTGAGTTCCGACCAGGTGACGGCGCTGCGCCCAGCCAATTCGTGATCGCGGCGGCAAGCCAGGACAAAGGGTTCGTTGACCAGGGGCACGAATTCGATGTCCGGGTGCTGGCCGCTCATCATGTTGATGCCAAAGTCGGCTTCGCCGCGCAGCACCGCCTCAAGTCCTTCGTTGGCGCTGAGGTCGAGCAGGCGGATGCGGATTTTCGGATAGCGCTCGTTGTACAAGCGGATTACCGACGGCAGGAAATAGAACGCTGCGGTGGGGATGCACGCCAGGGTCACCCGGCCGATCTGCCGTTCCGCCAGCTCGCGAATGTTGAGGATCGAATCATCGAAGTCGTCCAGCAGGCGTCGTGCCTTGGGCAGAAAGTCGCGTCCGACGCTGGTCAGGCTGACCTTGCGCGTCGTGCGATCGAGCAAGGCAGTCCCCAGACCTTCCTCCAGCTTCTTCATGCGTCGGCTTAGCGCCGGCTGAGACAGGTGGAGCGCATCGGCAGCCTCATGGAAACTGCCAAGTTCGGCGATTTTGACGAAAGATCGTATGTCCTGAAGCTCATATTCCATGCCGGATCCCCATAAGCAATGCGATACATCGTGGTGATCATCCTACGGGGATTGATTCGTGAAACGCAATAAAGTCTCCGATCTTTGCATTGGAAACACTTTTCAAAGCCTGCCACTCTTGCCTCCAGAACATCAATTATCCAGATTGATTAACAAGAGTTAGTGTTCATGCAACGAATTCCTTGTGTGCTCATGCGCGGCGGTACCTCCAAAGGGCCAGTGTTTCTCGCTTGGGACCTGCCGGCCGCCATCGTGGAACGTGACGAGCTGTTGCTCGACCTGATGGGATCTGGCCACGAGCTGGAGATCGACGGTATCGGCGGCGGCAGCCCGCAAACCAGCAAAGTGGCAATCGTCAGCCCATCGTTGCACCCCGAGGCGGATGTCGATTACCTGTTCGTCCAGGTCATGGTCTCCCAACGTCGGGTCGACACCGCGCCCAACTGCGGCAACATGCTCTGCGCCGTCGGCCCGTTCGCCATCGAGCAGGGGCTGGTCAAGGCGACCGGTGACCGTACCCCGGTACGCATTCGCAACCTCAATACCGGCACATTTGTCGTGTCCCAAGTGCAAACTCCGGGCGGCAAGGTCAGCTATGAGGGTGACACCGCCATCGATGGCGTACCGGGCACTGCCGCGCCGGTAGAACTGACGTTCCTGGATGCGGCAGGCAGCAAGACGGGCAAACTGTTTCCCACTGGTCAATCGCAGGACGTCATCGACGGCATTGTGGTGACCTGCATCGACATGGCCATGCCCATGGTCATCGTCGAAGCGAGTCAGCTCGGCAAGCGCGGCGACGAAAGCCCCGCCGAGCTGGATGCCGATAAAGCCTTTCTGCAACGCCTGGAGTCCCTGCGGCTCAAAGCCGGGCTGGCCATGGGCCTGGGCGATGTCAGCGACAAGGTGATTCCCAAGCCGGTGCTGGTGTCGCCGGCAAAATCTGGCGGAACGCTCCAGGTGCGCTACTTCATGCCGCACAACTGCCATCGGGCGCTGGCGATTACCGGCTCGATCGGGCTTGCCACCGCGTGTGTGACCGCAGGCAGTGTGGCCGCCGGATTGATCGGCGGCGTCAGCGAGCCCCGCTTGCAGCGGGTCCGCATCGAGCATCCGAGCGGCGGTATCGACGTTGTTTTGTCCTATGCCGGGGAAAAGGGTGAGACCATCCGCGCCTCGGTGGTGCGTACCGCGCGCCGACTGTTCTCGGGTTTCGTCTACGCCAAGGGTTCCCAACGACTGGCCGGTTAGTCAGGCTGTCGTTGTCGTTAGCATCAGAACAATTCTAAAAATGGGTGATGCCATGAAAGTTGTTAAATCGCTCTACTTCCAGATCATCTGCGCCGTGCTGCTGGGCGTGGTGGTCGGGCACTTCTGGTCGCAACAGGCGATTGCCTTAAAGCCGCTGGGCGACGCCTTCATCAAGCTGATCAAGATGATGATCGCGCCGGTGGTGTTCTGCACCATCGTCACCGGCATCGCCGGCATGAGCGACAAGCGCTCGCTGGGGCGCTTGTTGAGCAAGACGATGCTGCTGTTCCTGGGCTTGACCGTGGTCAGCCTGATCATCGGCCTCGTGGCGGTCTATGTGTTCAAGCCCGGGGCCGGGATGAATATCGACCCGACCCATCTGAGCACCCAGGGCCTGGCGCAGTACACCGACTCGGCGGCGAAGCTGGGGGTGGTCGACTTCTTCATGCACATCATTCCCGACACCTTTATCGGCGCCTTCAATAAAGGCGAGGTACTGCCGGTCCTGTTTATCGCGGTGCTTTGCGGCTTCGCCCTGTCTTCGTTGGGTGAGCGGGGCAAACCGGTACTGGACGTACTGGAATCGGCGTCGCACATGGTGTTCAAGATCTTCTCCTACCTGATGCGTTTTGCCCCGATTGGCGCATTCGGCGCCCTGGCGTTCACCGTCGGGCAGTACGGCATCACGTCGCTGGGGAGCCTGGCCAAGCTGATCATGACCTTGTACATCGCTTGTGCTTTCTTCGTCTTCGCGGTTCTGGGCGGTATCTGCCGGGCCCATGGCTTCAGCTTATGGAAACTGCTGTGCTACCTGCGCGAGGAGTTCCTGGTGGTGCTGGGCACGTCTTCGACCGAACCGGTGATGCCGCGAATGCTGGAAAAACTCCAGGCCCTGGGTTGCAAGAAAGGAGTAGTGGGGCTGGTGCTGCCGACCGGCTACTCATTCAACCTGGATGGCACCGCGATCTACCTGTCGCTGGCGGCTATCTTCATCGCGCAGGCTTGCAACATCGAGCTGACGCTGACCCAGACCGTCACCATGCTGGCGATCATGTTGTTGTCGTCCAAAGGCGCGGCAGGGGTGACCGGCAGCGGGTTCGTCGCGCTGGCCTCGACCCTGACGGTCATCCACGACATTCCCCTGGCCGGCCTGGCCCTGTTAATCGGCATTGACCGTTTCATGTCGGAAGCCCGGGCGTTGACGAGCCTGGCGAGCAACGCGGTGGCGACCGTGGTGATCGCCATCTCGGAGAGCGCCTGCGACCGCCAGGTGCTGTTGCAGACCCTGGACGGCAAGCCTTCCCCGTCAGTGTCCCAGGCGACAGATGACGCCTGGGACGACGCCAAGGCCGCGAAACATCTCTAGCCGGTCACGGCAAACTCGATATCACGGCGCTACACCATTTTTGACCTCTGCCAGGCACACTGAACGTGTCGCCTGGCAGGTTGGAAGGCGTGCGCCTGGGTGTTGGTAAAGCTACGAATAACAACAAGAGAACTGACCTATGCTCGCTTTACTTGGCTTGGCCATGGTGGTGGTCTTCACCTTCCTGATAATGACCAAACGCCTGTCGCCGATCGTCGCCCTGACGGTCGTGCCCATTGTCTTTGCGGTGATCGGCGGGTTTGGCGGCACCACCGGCAAGATGATGCTGGACGGCTTGAAAATGGTCGCGCCTTCCGCTGCCTTGCTACTCTTCGCGATCCTGTTTTTCGGCCTGATGATCGACGCCGGCCTGTTCGATCCACTGATCCGCAAGATCCTCAAGCGGGTCAATGGCGACCCGATGAAAATCGCCGTCGGCACGGCCTTGCTGTCGCTGGTGGTAGCGCTGGACGGCGATGGCACCACGACCTACATGATCACCTGCGCCGCCATGCTGCCGTTGTACAAGCGTATCGGCATGAACCCGATGATCCTCGCGACGGTGGCGATGCTGTCCTTGAGCATCATGAGTGGCATGACCCCCTGGGGCGGCCCGGCGACCCGTGCGATCGCCGCACTGGGCCTGGACGCCGGCGATTACTTCGTGCCCTTGCTGCCGACCATGATCGGCGGTGCGCTGTGGGTGGTGTTCACCGCTTTCCTGCTGGGCCGTGCCGAACGCAAGCGCATTGGCAACGTCCAGCTGCAAAGCGGCGGCGGGGACTGCTACATCAAGGCGATCATCGAAGACACCCCACACAAGCGCCCGAAACTGGCCTACGTTAATCTGCTCCTGGTGATCGCGGTCATGGCGGCCCTGGTGATGGGGCTCATGCACTCGGCGATCCTGTTCCTGATCGGCTTCGTCCTGGCGCTGATGATCAACTATCCGCAACTGGACATTCAGAAGGAGCGCATTCTTGCCCATTCGGGCAACGCCATGACTGTGGTCCTGCTGGTCTTCGCCGCTGGCATCTTCGCCGGAATTTTCTCCGGGACAAAAATGGTCGATGCCCTGGCGCAGACCCTGGTCGACTGGATTCCGCCCTCGTGGGGGCATCTGTTCCCGCTGGTGGTGGCGATCACCAGCATGCCGCTGACCTTCGTCCTGTCCAACGATGCCTATTACTTCGGCGTCGTACCCATCCTGGCGAATGCCGCTGCTGCGTATGGGATCGATCCGGTGGAAATCGCCCGGGCGTCGATTCTCGGTCAACCGGTGCACCTGATGAGCCCGCTGGTGGCTTCGACCTTGCTGCTGGTGGGCATGGTCGATCGTGACCTGGGCGACTTCCAGAAAGCGACCGTCAAGTGGGCCGTGCTCACGTCCCTGGTGATTACCGCACTGGCCTTGCTGACAGGTGCGTTGACCCTGTTTTCCTGAACCACCCGACACCTTCGCTTTGCGCCCGACACGCCTCGCCATCGAGGGGTGCGCTGACGTGCACGCCAAATAACAACAAAGAGAACCGATATGCATACTTTTTTGCCACCTAGGGCTGTATTGCCAGTGCTTGGCCTGTTGCCGCTGGCCGTTGCCAACGCCGAAGGTTTCGTTGACGACAGCAAACTCAAGCTGCAACTGCGCAACGTCTACTTCAATGAAAACTTTCGCGATGAGCACGGGATGAGCGCACGGGCTGCCAGATCCGCGAAGAGCGAACGCACCGAATGGGCCCAAGGCTTTCTGTTGGATTACCAGTCGGGTTTTACCCCCGGCACCGTTGGCTTTGGCGTCGATGCCCTGGGGCTGCTCGGGGTCAAGCTCGACTCCGGGCGTGGCCGCAGTGGCACCGGTCTGTTGCCTGTCCATGACGATGGTCGCGCCGCCGATGAATTTGCCAGCGCGGGGATGACCGCCAAGGCGAGGGTGGCCAAGACCACGCTCAAGTACGGCACTTTGTTGCCCAAGACCCCGGTGCTGATCTACAACGACGCGCGACTGTTGCCCCAGACCTACCAGGGGCTGCAGGTCAGTAGCACGGACATCGATAATCTCGCCCTGACCGCTGGTCATCTGGAGCGTTTCTAGCTGCGGGATTCCAGCGACAGCATGCCGATCGTGCCTGACGGCTACGCTGGCGATCAGTCGGGCGACTTCAACTACGCCGGTGCCGATTACAAACTGGGGAAAAATACCCGCTTGAGCTACTTCTACGGTGAGCTCGACAACTTCTATCGACAGAACTTTGCCGACATCCAACACGACCTGCCGCTGGGCAGCGGGGTGCTGACCAGCGACCTGCGCTACTTCAACAGTGTCGATTCAGGTTCAGCCTACGGCGGCAAGATCGACAACGACATGCTCAGCGGCCTGCTGTCCTATGCTGTTGTCGGCCACACGTTCAGTGCCGGCTACCAGGCGCTCAGCGGCGAGGCCGGCTTGCCATATATCAGCGGTGCCACGGTCTATTCCTTCAGCAATGTCGGGATTGGCAAGTTCATCGAGGAGGACGAGAAGACCTGGATGCTCGGCTATGGCTACGATTTTGCCCGCCTCGGTGTACCTGGCCTCACGTTTTCCAGTCGCTACCTGAGCGGCAACGATGGCAAATCCAACAGCACCGTGAAGGAATGGGAGCGTGATGCCGAAGTCGCCTATGTCGTGCAGCAAGGCACGTTCAAGGGGTTGGGGGTGAAGCTGCGCAACTACGTCTATCGTTCGGATTTCTCACGGGGCCGTGACAGCAACCGAATCTACTTTACCTACGACGTTGCGCTTTGGTAGGAGCTTGGTCAAACCCGCTTGAACGTCTGCCCCAACGCGGCCTCTGAGAGTAATGCAGGGCGAGCTCACTTCGCCCGTTTACCCCCGGAGGCTGATGTACATGAACATTCTGATGGTTCTTACCTCGCACGATCAGTTGGGTGACACCGGCAAAAAGACCGGCTTCTGGCTGGAAGAATTCGCCGCGCCTTACTATGTGTTCGTCGACGCCAATGCGACGGTCACGCTTGCCTCTCCGAAGGGCGGGCAACCACCGCTGGACCCCAAGAGCAACGAAGCGGACGCACAAACCGATGCGACCCGACGCTTTGGCTCGGACACCCAGGCCCAGATGGCATTGGCCGACACCTTGCCACTGGGTGAGATAGACCCGTATGACTTCGATGCGGTGTTTTATCCAGGAGGCCATGGCCCCCTGTGGGACCTGGCCGAGGACACTGACTCCAAGGTCCTCATCGAAGCCTTCTACGAGTCGAATAAACCCATTGCCGCCGTCTGCCACGCGCCTGGGGTGTTCAAGAACGTCAACGCCCCGGACGGACAGCCGATTGTGAAAGGAAAAAAGGTGACTGGGTTTACCAACTCCGAAGAGGAGGCGGTAGGGCTGACGCAGGTGGTGCCGTTCCTGGTGGAAGACATGCTCAAGGCCAAGGGCGGCGAGTATTCCAAGGGGGCGGACTGGGCCAGCTATGTGGTGGAGGATGGGCACCTGATCACCGGCCAGAATCCGGCATCTTCCGAAGCCGCCGCCCATGCGTTGCTCAAGCGTTTGAAGCAAGAGCAGTCGGATTGAGTCATAGGTTGTTCGCTGAAACGGACACTGCCGGCTGCGAACGATGCGGCCGGTGGATGGAGCAAGTGAATCATGAGCGACGTTTACAATCTTTCCCGTTTTGTCGAAGCCCAGGCCCCGGTGTTCAGTGGCGTCATGGACGAACTGCGCGCAGGTCGGAAAACAACGCACTGGATGTGGTTCGTCTTTCCGCAGTTGCAGGGCCTCGGTCGCACCGAGATGGCAGCTCGGTTCGCCCTCTCTGGCGTGGCCGAAGCCTGCGCGTACCTGCAGCACGAGGTGCTCGGTCCTCGGCTGGAGGCGTGCGTGACGACTGTCTTGCAACACCGCGACCGGAGCGCCGGGCAGATCTTTGGTTCGCCCGACGATCTGAAGTTTCGCTCCTGTCTCACGCTGTTCATGACAGCGCAGCCGAAGTCGACCTTGTATTCCCGGGCGCTGGACCAGTTCTATTCGGGTGAACCCGACCCCAAGACGCTGCTTCTGCTTGGGGACTGAGTCACGGCTGACCGGTGAGCAACAATCCAGAGGCCAGTGCCCGGAAACTCGCGACGGCCTGTTCGCAAGCCATGTGTGGATCATCAGCGTGAGCGATCCACAGGGACGCGCCGAGGAGAGCACCCATGATCAGGCGCGCTGTCGCTTCGGGGGCGACGTTGTGGATCGTCCCTTCATCAATCAGCTTTTGGATGCTGCGCTGAGTGCTGTGGATGCAAGCATTCTGGCTCCGCCATTGCGAGGGGTCGCCCAGTACCGCCGGCCCGTCTAGGAAGACGATGCGTTGGATTTCCGGCTCCAGTGACATTTTGATGTAGGCGATGGATTCATCGACAAAACCGTCCCAGGTCGTACTCGCTTCGTCGGTGATCACCGAAAGGCGCTCCATCATCTCGCTGTCGATCTGGGCGATGACGGCCTGGAGCAAACCCTTCTTGTCACCAAAGTGGTGATACAACGCGCCACGGGTCAGACCCGCCTGGGCAGTGAGATCGTCCATTGAACTGTCCGCGTATCCCTTCACGGCAAATGCTTCTCGCGCAGCCTTGATCAGCTTGCCGCGGGTTTCCGCAATCATGTCCGCACGCTTTTGCGCCATCAATCGTGTTCCTTTTGAAAAATAACATTCGCTACGTATGTGAATTGACATACGCCGCGTATGCAGTATTGTGTCTCACATACACGGCGTATGCAAACGACTGGCAGCCTACTCACCGGCTCCAAGGCTCTGCCACTCAGCACAGGATACCGATCAATGCGTGCACAGCGCGATTCAGATGTTTCACTCGATCATTCGGGTTCGGAAAAAACCCTCGGCCTTATCGTCAATCCGGTCGCCGGCATGGGTGGACCCGTGGGCCTGAAGGGCACCGATGGTGTCGAGATCCTGGAAGAGGCGAGGCGTCGGGGGGCCAATCCTGTTTCAGGCGAAAGGGCTTTACTCGCCCTCCAGCGACTGGCGGCGTCGCCGACGCCGTTTCGGCTGCTCACCGGCTCAGGAGAGCAGGGCGAAGACGTTGCGCGGGCCGCCGGCCTCGACCCGATCGTCGTGTACTCGGCACACCCCGGACCGACCCGCGCAGATGACACGCGACATGCGGCGTTGGTCATGGCTTACGCATCGGTTGATCTGCTTCTTTTCGCGGGCGGCGATGGCACGGCGCGTGACGTACTGGGCATGGTCAGTGATCGCGTGCCCATCCTGGGGATCCCGACGGGCGTGAAAATGTATTCCGCGGTGTTCGGTACCAATCCGCGGAATGCCGGAGAGCTGGCCGCACAGTTCATCGCCGGACAGCCCTCGGTGCGCTTTCGTGAGGCGGAAGTCATGGACATCGATGAGGCCGCCATGCGCAGCGACCAGGTGTCGACGCGCTTATATGGCTATGCGCGCAGCCCATATTCGCGCCATCTGACGCAAAACGCCAAGGCGGGTTCAGTTCCAGACGACCTGGCGCTCGACGCGACATGTCGGCGGGTTGCCAGGGAAATGCAACCCGGCTGCCTGTACCTGTTGGGGCCTGGTACCACGACGCGGCGCGTGATGACCGAGCTCGGCCTGCCTTCGACGCTACTGGGCGTAGATGCCGTCATGGACGGTGCGCTGGTGGGGGCCGACCTCAGTGAGCATGAGCTGATCCGACTCATGGAGGGGCATGAGACCCGCATCATTGTCGGCGTCCTGGGCGGTCATGGCAGTTTGTTCGGCCGTGGCAATCAGCAGATCAGCGCCGAAATCATCCGCCGGGTAGGGCGCGAACACATCACGGTGATCGCTTCGATGAACAAGCTCCTTTCCCTGGATGCCGGCTGCCTGCGCGTTGACACGGGCGACGCCCAAGTCGACGCCCTGCTCAGCGGCCATATACGCGTTCACACGGGACCTGACCGGTCCGTCTTCTTCAGGGTTCGAACCTGATCATCTGTTCATCCGAAAAACGAGGATAACCCCATGCATCATCATGTCGCCCACCCCTATATGGCGAACTCCGTTCCCACGTTGAAGCAGGAGATGCTTGACGCGATCGGCGTCGACAGTATCGAACAACTGTTCCAACAGATACCTTCCGATCACCGGCTGCAGCGGCCGATCGATCTGCCGCCGGCTCTCAATGAAAGCGAGCTGCGCCGGCACCTCATCAGTACGTTGTCGAGGAACAGGACCTGTGAGCAAAACCTGAACTTTCTCGGTGCCGGCTGTTGGCAGCACCACGTTCCGGCGGCGTGCGACGAGGTCGTACGGCGCAACGAATGGTTGACCTCGGTTTTTGGCGAGCCCAGTTCCGATCACGGCCGCAACCAGGCCTGGTTCGAGTTCTGCAGCCAGCTCGGCGAATTGCTGAACATGGACCTGGTCGGCCTGCCGGTACGCAGCTGGGGGTGCGCCGCGGGCCATGCCATTCGCATGGCGACACGGATCACCGGGCGTAACGAAGTGGCCGTGGTACGCGCCATTGACCCGGAGCGACTGTCGATCATCCGCAACTACTGCGAGCCCGTGGAGATGCCAGGACATATCGCCGTGCGCCTCGTGGACTACGATGCGCAGACCGGCTTGCTGGATCTCGATCATCTTCGGGCCTGCATCGGTGCGCAAACGGCTGCCGTCTACTTCGAAACACCGTCATATTTCGGCGTGATAGAGCAGCAAGGTGCTGAGATTGCCGCCATTGCCCATGCCGTGGGTGCAGAAGTGATCGTTGGCGTCGACCCGATCTCGTTGGGAGTGCTTGCCGCGCCCATCGATTTCGGCGCGGACATTGTGGTCGGAACCACCCAGCCGCTGGGTGTGCACATGAATTGCGGTGGCGGGGTCAGTGGTTTCATCGCCACCCGCGACGAAGAAATGTATGCCCATCAGTACCCGACGCTGTTCATCAGCATTGCTGAAACCACGCAGCCTGGTGAATACGGTTTCGGCCTGAGTCTGTTCGAACAATCCTCCTACGGCTTGCGTGACAAGGGTAACGATTGGACTGGGCACTCGGTTTACATGTGGGCCATCGCCAACGCCGTGTACATGGCGATGATGGGGCCGCAAGGCTTCGAGGATGTGGGCAGGCTCATCCTCCAACGGGCTCGCTACGCGGCCATGCTGCTGGCGAAGATTCCCGGCTTGGAAGTGAAATTCCCTCGCGGCTTCTTCAAGGAGTTCGTGGTGAATTTCGACGCTACCGGGCTGAGCGTGAAGGCAATCAATAAACGCTTGCTTGCACTCGGGATCTTCGGCGGCAAAGACCTGACCCAGGATTTTCCAGAACTTGGCGCCAGTGCCTTGTACTGCGTCACCGAGATCCACACGCAGGCCGATATTCAGCGCTTGAGCGCTGCACTCAAGGAGGTCATTGCACAATGAACACATCCCTCAAGCAATACCATGCCCCCGTCTGGAACGAGCCTGTCATCCTTGAAATGGGTTACCCCGGTCGTCGCGGTGTGATTTTTTCCGATGCCGAGGCCGACATACAAGCGGTGGTCGGCGAGGCCGAGGATTTGATCCCCGCCAACATGCGACGCTCGCGTAAACCGGCGTTGCCGGAAATGTCCGAACCCGAAGTGTTGTATCACTACCTGCGGCTGTCGCAACAGACGCTCGGCATGATGAACATCAGCCTGTTCGGGACCTGCACCATGAAGTACAACGCCCAGATCAACGAGGCAATGGCCTGGCGCCCGGAAATCACCCACGTCCACCCCCATCAGGACGAGGACACTCTGCAAGGTGCGCTGCAAGTCGTGCATGGCATGGACATGATCCTGCGGGAGTTGTCCGGAATGGATCAGTTTGTCTTCCAGGCCGGCGGCGGTGCAGACGCTGCCTACACCAGTTGCGCAGTGACCCGTGCCTATCACGCGTCGAGAGGCGAACTGGAGCAGCGCGACGAAATCATCACCACGATCCAGACTCACCCCAGCAGCGCCGCGACGGCCGCCGCCGCCGGATTCAAGGTCATTACCCTGATGATCGAGGAGAACGGTTATCCCTCGCTCGAATCGCTCAAGGCCGCCGTGTCCAATCGCACGGCAGCGCTGATGGTGAACAATCCCGACGACATGGGCGTGTACAACCCGCAGATTCGAGAGTGGGTAAAAGTGGTGCATGAGGCGGGCGGCCTGTGCTTCTACGACCACGCCAACTTCAACGGCGCAATGACCAAGATCCGTGCGCGAGAACTGGGTTTCGATGCATGCATGTTCATGCTGCACAAGACATTCGGAGCGCCTAAGAGTGGAGTAGGGGGACCTGCGGTGGGAGCTTATGGCTGCTCGGCGGAGCTCGCGCCATTCCTGCCGACACCTGTGGTGGCGTATGACGGTGAACGCTATCGCCTCGATTATGACCGTGCGCAAAGCTGCGGCAAGATTCGCGAGTTCTGGGGCAACGTACCGGTCATCCTCAAGGCTTATGCCTGGTCTCGCGCCATGGGCGCGGCAGGGATGGCAGAGGCTTCGGACATCTCGGTCCTGGCCAACAACTACATGGAAAAGGGCCTGCTGGCGATACGGGGGGTCTCCCGTTCGCACCCGGGGATGACGAGCCCGCGGATGGAGATGACCCGCTACAGCCTCGAGCAACTCAAGGAAGAAACCGGGGTCGATGTCCATGATGTACAGAATCGCATGAGCGATTTCGGTATCGACCCCATGTGGAGTAGCCATCATCCCTGGCTGGTACCAGAGCCTTTCACGCCCGAACCAGGCGAGATGTACGGCAAGGAGGCGCTGGACACCTGGATTGCGGTGCTTGCGCACGTTTGCGACGAGGCGTACTCGAATCCGGAGATCGTCAAGACGTCGCCGCACAACCAGGCGATCCACCGGCTCAAGGGCGCCTCGCTGGAGGATCCGGCGCGCTGGGCCATGACCTGGCGCGCGTACCGGCGCAAAAACAAGCGTCAGACGGCTTGAACCGACGCGTAGCGTGACAGCGGCCCCTCGATCAAGCGGGGTCGCTTCAGAAACCTGAACAGAGCTAACAATCAGCCATCGGTGGTTTTCAGCACGATAAGCCGGCTGGCGATCACCCTACAGGATCATCTCATGTCGATTTTCGAAACGGGTCTCGGACCCTCGGCGGTCAATCATGTCGCCCTCTCTCCGCTGAGCTTCATCGAGCGCACGGCCTCTGTCTACGGTGACTACCCCTCAGTGATATATGGCCCCATTCGACGCAACTGGCGACAGACCTACGAGCGCTGCCGACGCCTGGCCAGCACACTCGTCAGGCACGGTATCGGCAAGGGCGATACGGTGGCGGTGATGCTACCCAATATTCCTGAGATGCTCGAAGTTCACTTCGGTGTACCGATGATCGGCGCGGTCCTCAATACGTTGAACGTGCGCCTCGATGCGCAGGCCATTGCCTTCATGCTGGAACATGGCGAGGCCAAGGTGTTGATCACCGATCGGGAATTTCATGCTGTTATTCGCAAGGCCCTGGGATCGCTTGCCCAGCCCCCGCTGGTCATCGATGTGAACGATCCGGCATATGGGGATGGCGAGGCCGTGAGCCCGTTGGATTATGAAGCGTTTCTCGCTGACGGCGATCCCCGGTTCGCCTGGCAATGGCCCGCTGATGAATGGCAAGCCATTTCGCTCAACTACACATCCGGCACTACCGGTGACCCCAAGGGCGTCATCTATCATCATCGCGGTGCCTATCTCAACGCATTGGGCAATCAGATGACCTGGGCCATGGGGCACCACCCGGTTTATCTGTGGACATTGCCGATGTTCCATTGCAACGGCTGGTGCTATCCATGGACGGTCACCGCCCTGGCCGGAACGCATGTTTTCCTGCGTCGGATCGACCCGCAGCGGATTCTTGCGTTGATCAACGAGCATCGGGTCAGTCACCTCTGTGGAGCGCCCGTGGTTTTCAACGGGTTGGTCAACCTGCCCGAAGCGAACAGAATCACCCTCGATCATCCGGTGGATGCGATGCTGGCGGGCGCGGCACCGCCGGCTAAAGTCATCGACGCGGTCGAGCGGATGGGCATCAAGGTCACCCACGTCTATGGTCTGACCGAAGTCTACGGCCCGGTGACTGTATGCGCCTGGCATACGCAGTGGGACGAGCAGCCGTTGGAGGAGCGTGCAAGGATCAAGTCGCGCCAGGGCGTACGCTACCCGACGCTGGAAGGGCTGATGGTCGCCGACCCGCAAACCCTTGAGCCGGTGCCCTTCGACGGCACCTGCGTCGGAGAAATCTTCATGCGCGGCAACACGGTCATGAAGGGATACCTGAAAAACCCCAGGGCGACGGATGAGGCATTCGACGGTGGCTGGTTCCATACAGGCGACCTGGCGGTTCGTCACCCTGACGGCTATGTCGAAATCAAGGACCGTCTCAAGGACATCATCATCTCGGGCGGGGAAAACATTTCCACCATCGAAATCGAAGATGTTCTCTACCGTCACCCGGCCGTACTCGAGGCCGCTGTGGTCGCCCGCCCGGACGAAAAGTGGGGTGAGACACCCTGCGCTTTCGTCACGCTTAAAGCTGACTATCAGGCCATCGGCGAAGCCGACATCATTCTGTTCTGTCGTGAGCATCTGGCAGGTTTCAAATTGCCCAGGACTGTCGTGTTCGTCGAGTTGCCGAAAACTTCTACAGGCAAGATCCAGAAGTACTTGTTGCGCGATTGGGCCAAGGCCCTCTGAGCGTCGCGGAGCATGGATGCCGGCGCGTTCGTGGTCCGGTGGCAGGAGGCGGCGCCGAATGGCTATTTCATGCCCGGCAGCCGCTTCTGCGTGGCCGGGTATCTTGAAAGTATTCCGGGGCGCCTGTAACAGCTTCCTGCAAAGAGATGAGCGCTCGGTAAACGCCTGGTTCAGCAAGCGCCGGCGTCTGGCGCAAACGGCACAGGTGCCCCCGTCCATCCCGGCGCCAGCCGCCGAAGCGGCGTGATGAGCAGACCGAGACAGGCCAACAGCACGTACAGAAAGCCGGCAATGGCAAACAGCAAACTCAACCCGCCGATTTTGCCGCTGCCCAGTACCGGTGCGAGTGCGTCCTGCCAATCGCCGGGGGCGCTCAACAGCGGGATCGCCCACGCGTCAGCCAGGGTGCCGGCGCCCAGTGCACCGATCGGCATCGCCAGCAGGCAAATCATCTGCCGCGTCGACAAGACGCGTCCCAGCACTTCGGCGGGCAGGCTGCGTTGCCAGAAGCTCTGGTCGCTGCTGGTGCTTAGCGAGAAGCAGCCAAACGCAACGAAAGCTGCTGCGTACAGCAGCATCGGCGAGTCGCTGATGCCGATGCCCAGCACGCTGGCCCCCAGCAGCAGATCCGCGAGCAGTACGGTGCGGATCAGCCGGGCTGGTGGTCTGGCCACTACCCACAACGAGCCGGCGAGCATGCCCAGGCCGCCACAGGTCATCACGGTGCCCAGTACCAGTACCGAATGGCGCTCCATCACTAAAGGCGATATCAGCGCCGAGGCCAGGCCGAGCATCAGGTGTTCCAATGCCAGGTAGGCCAACAGTGCCCACAATGCCGGACGGGCGCGCAGCACGGCCAGCACAGCCGGGATGCCAACGATGGGCGCGGTGTGGCCGGTGCCACTGATGCGCAGCGCCGAAGCGACCAGCGCCAACCAGGTCAGGATGCCCGCGGAAAACAGCACTGCGCCGACGTCCAGCAGCAGCACTCCGGGAACGCCGACAGCGCCCAGCAGCAATGCCGCCAGGGTTGGCGCGAGGAGTTGCGGCAAGCCGACCATCAGTTGCATCAAGCCGTTGGCCCGTCCGATGGCGCGTGGGCTGTGCAGCAAGCGCGGGATCGCCGCCTGGCAGACCAGCATGCGCACCACCAGCGCACTGGAGTTGACCGCGGCGAAGGCATACACCGGGCCGCGTTCCAACGCACCTTGGTCGAACAACCACCACAGCGCCAGCGCGGCGAGGCCACTGCAGCATTCGACACCGAGCAAAATCGCCCGCGCCTCGCAACGGTCCGCCAGCCAGCCGGCCAGCGGTGCGAGGAGTAGACCGGGCAACGCCGACAAAGCGATGATCCAGGCGTAGTCGGTGACACTGGCCTGTTGCTGCAACAACCAGATGCCCAGGCTGAAAGCCGCCAGGGCCGATCCCAGGGTCGACGCGACCTGGCCGAGCCAGACCCACAACCAGGGCCGGACCTCCCGCGCCCCTTGCGGGAGCGAGCCTGCTCGCGATGGCGGTGGGTCAGCCGACATCAATGGCGACTGAGTGCTCGCTCCAGGAGCAGGCTTACGGCCACTGCGGGGAGATGACATCTCTGAGCTCGCATCAATCTTCACGGGACAACGGCGCCTCCAGCGCGGGCCAGTGGTGGCGTAGGTGAGCGGCCAGGGCAGGTGCCGTTCGCGCTTTGAGGATCGACAGGTGATCACAGTCAGCGATCACGCGCTGCTCGAAGTTCAAGGCAACGGCCTGCCACCGCTGCTCGACCGGCGTTGGCGGTTGGCGGCCATGCTCGGCCTCCAGCAGTATCACAGCGCCCGGGTAGGCCGGTGTCGGCTGGTAGTCGGTCGCCAGGTTGGCCAGGAACACCCGCAGCGGGCCGAACAGTGACGTTGCCCTGGCCTGTGCCGGCATCAGGCCCACGGCCTGCATGCGCCCCAGCAGCGTGGCGCATTGTTCATCCGGCTCCTGATTCGCCAGGGTATCCAGGTCAAGCTCCAGACTGCATCCAGCGTCGAGTTCCAGTAACGCCACGTAGCGCCCCAGGGCCTCGCGGGTATCGCGGGCCATGCGCTTGCCCGGTACACGGCTGTCGATCAGCAGCACTGGCGCCACCTGCGCACCACTTGCCTGCAACTGACGGGCGATCTCAAAAGCCAGCCAGCCGCCGAACGAATGTCCCAGCAGATAGTAGGGGCCGTGCGGCACCTGGGCACGGATTTCACGCACGTAGGCGCGAGCCGCCGCCTGCACCGACCCGTGGGGTTCGCTGCGGCCATCGAGGCCACGGGCTTGCAGCCCGATCACCGTCAACCGCGCGTCGAGTTGGCGCACCAACGGTACGAAACTGCTCACGTTGGCGCCTGCGCCCGGCACCATGAACAGGCAGGGCGCGTTGGGCGAACCGGTTTGCAACGTCAGGCTGGCACGGCTGGCGGCAGGTTCGAGCCGATGCGCCTCGCTCTGGGCCAGCGACCGCTCCAGGGCCGCCGCCAGACCTTGCAGATGTGTCGGATCGCGCATGATCGACCAGTGATCGCCTGCGATCCGCTGCTCCACCAAGTCCGCGCCCAGCAGCGCTCGCCAGTCGGCCCCCAGGTCGCGGGTGCCGAACAATTCGGGACGCGCCAAAGCCGCACTGAACAGATGCACGGGCCGGCCCAGGGGAGCCGGTCGATAGCGGACCATGGCGTTGCGCAAGGTCAGGTTCAGGCGCGCCCGGCTGATCAGCGCCGGGCGATCAAAGCCGGGCGGTAACCAACCTCGGCTGCGCGCCGTAGCGAGCACGCCATCAAGGTCCAGGCCGTTGTGCCATGGCACCTGCCTATCTTCATTGACCTGTCGGGTGGCCAGATAGCCAAGCAATTGCTCGCGCAGGTCGCTTTCATCGAGACTGAGGGGCAGCACCGGTGCCCGCAGCGCCCCCGGCTCGCTGCTGTCGATCAGCCCGATGAACGCCACCTGCTCGTCCTCGCCCAGCAGTTGGCGCGCCATTTCGTAGGCCAACACACCGCCAGCCGACCAGCCCGCCAGTCGATAAGGACCGTCGGGCTGAACGGTGCGCAACAGCGTGATGTAGTGCTTGGCGAGAGTCGGGTTGTCGATAGCGTCTTCCAGCTCCGCCGCGGCTTGCACGGCGTAGAGACCGAGATCCGGGTCCAGGTGGCGGGCCAACCGTTCATACGGCAGCGCCTCGCCAGTGCCTTCATGGATGAAGACCAGGGGCGGCTGGCGTCCGCTGCCCGGACGAATACACAGCAGTCCCTGGGTGTCGGCGGCATCCCTCGTCACCACCTGACGGGCCAGTGCCGCCAGGTCCTCGGCGCTGAACAGCGCACCCACCGTGACGTCCAGGCCGTGTGCGCGCAGACCGTCGAGCAGTTGCACCAACAGCAATGAATGTCCGCCGAGGGCGAAGAAGTTGTCGTCGCGGCCGACCTGTTCGACCCCCAGCAGCTGCGACCACAGCTGTGCCAGACAGGTTTCCGTAGCACCGCGCGGCGGTGTGTAGGGGCGTTGTTGCAGAGCCTGGCGGTCCGGCGCCGGCAAGGCGCGCCGATCCAGTTTGCCATTGGCAGTCAGCGGCCATTCTTGCAGTTGTACATAGGCGCCGGGCAGCATGTGTGCTGGCAGTTGTTCAGCCAGCGCAGCGCGCAGCGCCCCCGGCGCCAGGTCACCACCCGACTCGGCCAGCAGGTATGCGACCAGGCGTGGATCCCCCGGCTCGTCCTGGCGCGCCAGCACCACGGCCGAGCGCACGCCGTCCAGCGCCGCGAGGCGCGCTTCGATTTCCCCCAGCTCGATGCGAAAGCCGCGCACCTTGACCTGCTGGTCGTTACGGCCCAGGTACTGCAACCGGCCGTCGACGGTCCAGCGGGCCAGGTCGCCGGTCTTGTAGAGCCGCTCGCCGCGACTTCCGGCGAACCGCGCCGGCTGAAAGCGTTCGGCATCCAGGGCCGGCCGGTTCAGGTAGCCCCGGGCGAGGCCGGGCCCGGCGACATGGATCTCGCCGACCACGCCCTGGGGCACCAACTCGCCGTGTTCATCGAGCAAGTAGATCCGCAGGTCCGGAATCGGCCGACCGATGGGCACCAGTCCGGCGTCGGTGTTGCAGTCGGCAGCTTTGATCGGTTGATAGGTGACGTGCACCGTGGTCTCGGTGATGCCGTACATGTTGACCAATTGCGTAGGGTGGCAGTCTGGTCGTGCGAACCAGGGCCGCAGCGCGGCGGCGTCGAGGGCTTCCCCACCGAACACGATGCAGCGCAGGCAATGGGGCTCGGCGCGGGTCTGCTTCATCCAGGCATAGAAGGCGCTGGGGGTTTGGTTGAGGACCGTGACGCCGGCGTCCACCAGCAGGTCATAGAAGTCCTGCGGGCTGCGTGAGGTCAGATACGGCACTATCACCAGCCGACCGCCATGCAGCAGCGCGCCCCAGATTTCCCAGACCGAGAAGTCGAATGCGAAGGAATGGAACAGCGTCCAGACATCCCGCTCGTTGAACCCGAACCAGCCTTCGGTAGCGCTGAACAGTCGTAGCACCGAGCGGTGTTCGATCATCACACCCTTGGGCACCCCGGTCGAACCGGAGGTGTAGATGATGTACGCCAGGTCGGCATCGCTGGCCTGGGGATCGGGCGGCAGGTCTGTTCCGGGCTGTTCGCTCCAGTTGCCGCGGTGCGGGTCCAGGGATAGCACCGTACAGGCAGCGGGCACCTGCAGCGCTGGCGGTAGTGCCTCTAGGGCCAGTACCACCCGAGGGTTGCTGTCGCCAAGGATGAAGTTCAAGCGTTGTGCGGGATAGACCGGGTCCAGCGGCACATAGGCGCCGCCGGCCTTTAAGCTGGCCAGGATGCCCACGAGCATGTCCAGGCCACGTTCGGCGTGAATTGCCACACGGCTGTCCGGGCCGACACCCAGCTCTCGCAGGCGATGGGCCAGGCGGTTGGCGCGCTGGTTGAGCGCCCGATAACTCAGGGTCTGCGCGCCGTACTGGAGTGCGATGGCATCGCCTCGGCGCGCCGCTTGGGCCTCGAAGCGTTGGTGCAGGCGTTCGCCCGTCGTCGGCGCCAGGGTGACGACAGGGTTGAACCCGTCTACCAACTGCTGGCGTTCGGCCCGACTGAGCAAGTCGATGGTGGTCACGATTTGCCGATCGTCGGCGACCATGGCTCGCAGCACTGCCAACAGAGCGTGCCAATGGCGCGCCACGGTGCCCGCATCGTATAACGCGGTGGCGTAATTGAAACCACCCTGGATCACGCCATCGGCTTCATGGACGTCCAGCGCCAGGTCGAACTTGGCCGTGGTCACGGGCGCGCCAACGCTTTCCAACTGCAAGCCGTTGCCCAGGTCAAGCTCCCCACGGGGCGCGTTCTGCCAGGCCAGCATCAATTGGAAAACCGCGTTATGGGCCTGCGACCGCGGTGGGTTGAGCGCTTCGATGACTTGCTCGAAGGGCAAGTCCTGATGGTCCTGGGCGGCGAGGGCGTGGGCCCTGACCTGGGCCAGCAGTGCGTCGACCCGCGGTCCTTCGTCCAGGTCGATGCACAGGGCCTGGAAATTGACGAAGAAGCCGATCAGCGGTTCCAGCTCGACCCGTGCACGGTTGGCGACAGGGGAGCCGATGACTACCTGCGCCTGGCCCGAAAAGCGACTGACCACCACGGACCAGGCGGCCAGCAAGGTCATGTACAAGGTGACGCCATGGCGCCGGCTCAAGGTTTTGAGACCCTGGGTCAGTTCCGCGTCGATCTGCACCGGCAAGCTGGCACCCGCGTAATCCAGCCGTGGCGGGCGTGGCCGGTCGGTGGGCAGGGTGACGCAGGTCGGTGCCGCGCCCAGGTGTGCGGTCCAGTAGGCACGCTGGCGCTGCAGTTCATCGCCTTGCAGCCATTGGCGTTGCCACAGGGTGTAGTCGCCATACTGGCGCGTCAGCGCCGGCAATGGATCGTCCCGGCCTTGGCTGAAGGCCTGGTAGAGGCGGGAGAACTCGTCGGTGAGCACTCCCATGGACCAGCCGTCCGAGACCAGGTGGTGCACGGTCACCAGCAGGATGTGGTCGTCGGCATCCAGGCGCAGCAGGCGGGCACGGACCGGCCATTGACAAGTGAGATCGAATGGCCGGCCGGCCTCTTCGGCGCAATGGGCTTGCCAGGCTGTCGCATCGGCTGTGCTCAGGTCCAGGCTGGCCAGCGGCAAGGCGGCTGGCGGGTCGATGAGTTGCCGCGCGTGTCCGGCCAGGCTGACGAAGCGCGTGCGCAAGCTTTCATGGCGCGCCACGATGCGGTCAAGGGCTCGGCGCAAGGCGCTTTCATCCAACTGGCCGCGCAAGCGCAAACCGGCCGGCATGTTGAAGGCCGCCGTCGAATCCGGATTGAGCTGCTGGATCAACCAGAGGTTTTGCTGGGCGAACGACAGCGGCAGCGGTTGACTGCGATCAGCCTCCGGCAACGGCGCCAGGCGATTTTGGACGGAACCGCCAAGCAGCGTGGCCAGGGCATGCAGGCGCGGTTGGGCGAAGACTGCCGAGAGCGACACTTCCAAGCCCAAGCGATGGCGGACCTGGGCGAGCAAGCGCAATGCCAGCAGCGAATGCCCGCCGAGGGCGAAAAAGTCATCCTCCCGGCCAATCGGCTCGACGCCAAGCAGTTCACTCCAGATCGCCGCCAGACTGATTTCCAGCTCGCCCTGCGGCGCACTGTAGGGCGTCTGGGCAAATGATTCAGGCGCTGGGGCCGGCAGGCGCAGGCGATCGACCTTGCCATTACCGGTCAGCGGCAGGCTCTGCAGTTGCACGAAGGCGCCTGGCAACATGTACTCCGGCAGGCGTTCGCTCAATTGGCTGCGCAGCGCCAGGGGTGACAGCGCTTGTGTGGCGCTGAAGTAGGCCACCAGGCGGGGTTCCCCCTGCTCGCCGAGTTGCACGACGACCGCTGATTCGCGAATGCCGGGCACTTGATCGAGGCGACTTTCCACCTCGGCCAGCTCGACCCGATAACCGCGGATCTTGACCTGCGAGTCGTTGCGTCCCAGGTATTGCAAGGTGCCCTCGGGGGTCCAGCGTGCCAGGTCGCCGGTTTTGTAGAGGCGTGCTTCGCCGCTTTGGTCGAGGAGATAGTTGATGAAGCGTTCGGCGGTCAGGTCCGGTCGATTCAGGTAACCCTGGGCCAGGGCCGGGCCCGCCACGTGCAACTCACCCACGGCGCCCTGGGGCACCCATTGGCCATGAGCGTCCAACAGGCACACCTGGGTATTGGCAATCGGCCGACCGATCACCGGTACGTCGGCCCATTGCTCAGGGTCGTCGCCCAGGGTATGGGCACAGACCACATGGGTTTCAGTCGGACCGTAGTGGTTGTGCAAGCGTGCCTGCGGATGCTGGCGGAAAAACGCGCGCAGCGCAGTGGTGATGCGCAACGCCTCGCCGGCGACGATCACATCGCGCAGCGCCGGCAATGCCAGCGGTGCTTCGCTCCAGCGCTCGGCGAGGGCCGCCAGGGCAATGTACGGCAGGAACAGGCGTTCGATGCGGCTATCACAGAGCCATTGCGGCAGTGCAGAGAGATCCAGGCGCCGGGCCTCGTCCAGCAACACCAGCGTGCCGCCGCTGCCCAGGGTGGAAAACATTTCCTGGAAGGCCACGTCGAAGCCCAGCGCGGCGAATTGCAGGGTGCGCGCGGCACCGGGCAGCGCGTGACTGGCCTGCCAGGTCAACAGGTTGCTCAGGGCCAGATGCCCCATGGCGACGCCCTTGGGCAGGCCGGTAGAGCCGGAGGTGTACATGACGTACGCCAGATCGTCCGGGCTCGGCTGCGCCAGCGGTGGCGCGGCGGGGGCCGCTGTCGCGGTGGCCGAAAGGCGGACGGACAATGTGCGGCAGCCCTCGCCAGTCCGCAGGGCCTCGACGCGCTCGGCATCCCACAGCAGCAGGCAGGGCTGGCAATCGTCGAGGATGCCTTGCCGACGGGCAATCGGCTGGCTGGGGTCGAGCGGCACATAGGCCGCCCCGGACTTGAGCGTGGCAACCAGGGCCAGCACCATTTCCAGGCTACGGGGCAGGTGGATGGCCACGCGCTGGCCGGGCCCTGCGCCCTGATCGATCATTGCCCAGGCCAAGTGATTGGCCTGGCGGTCCAGTTCGCCATAGCTCAAGCCGCGCCCATGCAGTTCGACGGCAATCGCGTCAGGCTGCAGCAGCGCTTGACGTTCGAAGGGGCGGTGCACCCAGCCCGCCTCGGGGAATGGGGTCGGCGCCGGGTTGAGCTGATGCAGCAGGCGCTGGCGTTCGTCGGCGTCGACCAATACCAAGTGCGTGATCGCCTGTCGATCGTCGGCAATGAACTGCTTCAGTACCTGGACCAGGTAAGACCAATGGCGGCTGACGCTGGCGCAGTCGTACAGGGCGGTGGCGTAGTTGAGCCCGCCGACGATCCGTCCCTCGGCTTCGTAGAGCTCCAGGGAGAGCTCGAACGGCGCGGTGGTCTGCTCGCCGGCCAGGGGCGTGAGGCTCAAGCCGTCGAGGTCCAGGCTGCTGCGGGGCGCGTTCTGCCAGGCGAACATCAGTTGGAACACCGGCGTGTGGGCCAGCGAGCGCGGCGGGTTGAGCGCCTCGACCACGTGTTCGAACGGGACGTCCTGATGGGCTTGGGCATGCAAGGCATGCTCGCGAACCTGGGCCAGCAACTGACCCACCTCCGGGGAGCCGCTCAGGTCTACACACAGCGCCTGGGTGTTGACGAAAAAGCCGATCAGCGGCTCCACCTCACTGCGGGTGCGGTTGGCGACCGGGGTGCCGATGACGACCCGTGCCTGGCCGGACAGGCGCGCCACCACCACGGCCCAGGCGGCCAACAGCGTCATGTACAACGACGTGCCGTGGCGCCGGCCCATTGCCTTGAGCGCCGAAGCGGTGGACTCATCCAGGGCCACCCCCAGGCGCGCGCCGGCGAAATCCTGGCGCGGCGGCCGCGGGCGGTCGGTGGGCAGGTCGACCCGTTCCGGGGCCTCGCGCAGGTGCTCGAGCCAGTAGGCCAGTTGCCTGGTACCACGCTCGCCGGCCAACCATTCACGTTGCCAGGCGGCGTAATCGGCATATTGAATGGCCAGGGGCGCAAGCGAATCGGGTGCATTGCCGTGGAAAGCTTTGTACAGCACCGAGAGTTCGTCGATCAGCACGCCGATGGACCAGCCGTCGGCGATGATGTGGTGCAAGGTCACGTGCAGCGTGTGGCGATGGGCACCCAGGCGCGCCAACCACACCCGCAGCAGCGGGCCTCCGCTCAGATCGAAGGGGCGGGCGGCCTCGTGGGCCATGGCACGTTGCAAGTCGGCGGCTTCGGCCAGCTCCACCCGTTCGTAATCCCAGCGTGGCGTGGGGTCGATGATTTGCCGGACATCGCCGTCCTGCTCGACGAACCGGGTGCGCAGCACCGCGTGGCGCTCGACGATACGCGACAGGGCACGGCACAGGGCATTCTCGTCCAGCTCGCCGTCCAATTGCAGGGCGCCGCTGATGTGGTAGGCGGCGCTGGCCTGGGCGTCCAGGCGGGCGATGAACCAGAGACGCTGCTGGGCGAATGACAAGGGTCGCGCCGCTGCTTGCGGCAATACGGGAATGCCCGTCAGGGCGCTGCGTGTGGCGTTGGCCAGCAGCGGTGCCAGTCCGGCCACGCTCGGGTGCGCATACAGGGTCGCCAGGGACAGTTCCCGGCCCAGGCGCTGGCGCACCCGCGAGACCCATTGCACGGCCAGCAGCGAATGTCCGCCCAGTTCGAAGAAGTCATCGTGCCGGCCCACCCGGGCCACGCCCAGGAGGTCGCACCAGATTTCGGCCATGAGGCATTCCAGCTCGCCACGCGGTGCTTCATAGGCCTGGGCGCTCCAGGCGTCGTCATCGGGGCGCGGCAAGGCCGCGCGGTCGAGTTTGCCGTTGGGCGTCAGCGGCAGGCTGTCCAGCGGCATGATCAGGGCCGGCACCATGTGCCTTGGCAAAACCTCGGTCAGGGCATCGCGCAGGGCCGTCGCGACCAGCGGCCCATGACCGGCGGCCGCTACCGCGTAGCCCACCAACGCCGGTTCTCGGCCTTCGCGCGCCAGGGCCAGCACCGCCGCTGCGCTGATCTGGGGCAACGCCAGCAATGCTGCTTCGATTTCCCCCAGTTCAATGCGGAAACCGCGAATCTTGACCTGGAAGTCGTTGCGCCCCAGATAGTGGAGCTGCCCCTCGGCATCCCAGAAGCCAAGGTCGCCCGTGCGGTACAGCCGTGCCGTCGGGTCGCTGCTGAAGGGGTCGGCCAGGAAGCGCTCTCGGGTCAGTTCCGGGCGGCGATGGTAACCGCGCCCGACGCCGGCACCGCCGATGTACAGCTCGCCCGGCACGCCCATCGGCAACGGTTGCAGGGCCTCGTCGAGGACGTGCACCTGGGTGTTGTCGATGGGCCGACCGATGTGCGGTTGGAACCCCCGATCACGGTCCATCGACACCCAGGTCGAATAGACCGTGGTTTCGGTCGGACCATAGAGATTGTTGACCTGGCGCACCGCGCTGTTGGCGAACAACCGCTCCACCAATCTCCGGGGCAGCGCCTCGCCGGCCAGGTTGACGCACTCCAGCGAAGCCGCCAGGGCATCGGCGCGCAGCAGCGCGTCGAGCGCTGACGGCACGGTGTTGAGCAGGCTCAGGTCCGGGCGTTGGTCGAGCAAGGCGAGGGCGTCGTCCACCAGTTCCAGGGTCCCGCCACAGGACAGCGGCGCGAAGCACTCGAACACCGACAGGTCGAAGTTGACCGAGGTGCTGAACAGGCTGCGTTCGAGAGTTTGCGCACTGAAGCTGCGCAGCGCCCAGTCAAGGAAGTTGCGCGCGTTGCGATGCTCGATCATCACGCCTTTGGGCTGCCCGGTGGATCCGGACGTGTAGATCATATAGGCCAGGTGGTGAGGCTCAAGCCCCACGCCCAACAGCGCGTCGCCCTGCGGTGCGTTGCCGCCGCGCAGCACCTCGTCGACGTTCAGTCGCTGGCATTCGCCAGTGAGTGTCAGCGTCAGCGGCGCATCGCTCATCGTCAGAACGGCCACCGGGGCGCTGTCTTCGAGCATGTAGGCCAGGCGCTGGGCCGGGTACGCCGGGTCCAGCGGAACATAGGCGCCGCCGGCCTTGAGCACGGCGAACAGCGCGACGATCAGTTCCGGGCTGCGGCGCAGATGGATACCGACCCGCTGGTCGGGGCCGACGCCGAGTGCCTGCAGATGCCGGGCCAGTAGATTGGCTTGGCGCTCCAGCTGGGCATAGGTCAGTTCATAACCCTTGCAACGTACCGCCACCGCCCCTGGCGTAAGGCGCGCCTGGGTTTCGATGCGCTCGTGCAGCAGGGCGCGCTCGGGTTGGGCGCGCTGGGTGGCGTTGAACCGCGCCAGTTGTTGGCGTTCTTGCGCCGGCAGTACGTCGAGGCTGCGGGCAAGCCGCTGCGGGTCGCTGTCCAAGGCTTCGACAAGGCTGGCCAGGGCGCAGTGCATGAAGTCCCACGCCCGTTGTGCCCCTACGGTCCCGGCAATCTGCGCAGTCAGGCTGAAACCCTGGCCCAGGTCGTCCACCGAAAAGGTGAAGGGATAGTTGGTGCGCTCGGCGGTGCTGAGCACACGCATGCCCTCCACCTGCTGGTGCGGGGTGTCTTCCAGGCTGTAGCGGAAATTGAGCAAGGCGCAAAACAGTGGTGTACCGGACGGTACGCCGCTGCAGCGCTGGGCCAGGGTCAATGGCGTATGCTCATGTTCGAGCAGCGCCGACAACGCCTGGTGGGTGTCCTGCAGACTGTCGACCACCGAACGCTGTGCAAAACCGATGCGCAGCGGCAGGGTATTGATGAACACGCCCAATGCCTGGTCGGCACCTTGAACCCCTTGTAGTCGCCCCAGCAACACCGTACCGAACACCACGTCGGCGCGGCCGGTAGCCTTGCCCAACACCAGTGCCATGGCCAGGTGGAAGACGCTGGCAACGCCCACCCGATGCTGTCGTGCCGCCTGGCGCAGGGCTGTCGCCAGCGCCGGTTCGAGGGGCGCGCGTACTTCGTCGAGCGCGCCGGTATTTTGCACATCGAGCAGCCCGAACGGCGCCGTGGGCTCGCTGACGTCGGCCAGCATCGATTGGAAAAACGCTTGCTGCCGGACGCTGTCCTGGCCACGCCGTGCGTGCGCGACGAAGCGGCGGAACGGCGCTGGCTCTCCTAGTGCACTGTGTCGGCCCTGTTGAATCAGGACGATTTCTTCGACCATGCGCTCCAGCGTCGTGTGGTCCAGTACCAGATGATGGTGCAAGACCTGCAACAGCCAGCGCTGTTGCGCGGCGTCGAATGCCTTGATCACCCGCAGCAACGGTGCCTGGCGGATGTCCAGGCGTCGCTGGCGGGAATCGGTGTGGGCTTGCAACTGCGCCAGCGCATCGCCTTGAGTGATACGCAGGACTTCGACCGGCAGCGGTGCGGTGCGCCAGACCATCTGCACCGGTTGGTCCAGGTCTTCCCAGGCCAGGGCGGTGCGCAGGATGTCGTGACGCTCGATGACCTGTTGCAAGGCTGCGCAGAACGCGTCCAGGCCGGTCTCCTGGTCAAACGCCAGGGTGGTGTGCAGCAGGTAGGTGTCGCCCTGGTCCTGCAAGAGATAATGAAAAAACAGGCCTTCCTGTAAGGGGGCCAAAGGGTAGATGTCCTGTACGTTGGCCGCGCCCCCTTCCACATTGGCAACGATCCGGTCGATCTGTGCCTGAGTCAGGTCAACCAAGGGCAGCAGGTCCGGGGTGATCCGAGTGCAGCCCGCCGGCAAGGGGCCGCCTGGTACGTCAAGGGCATCGGCCGGGGCCTCGCCATGTTCAGTCAGGAGCGTCGCGAGTGCGCCGACCGTGGGGGCGCCGAACAGGGTGCGCACATCGATGGCCCAACCGTCCACTCGCATCTGCTCGACCAGCTGCACCGCCAGCAGCGAATGCCCGCCCAAGGCAAAGAAATTGTCCTGGCGTCCCACCCTCGGCACGCCGAGGGTTTGCGCCCACAGCTCGGCGAGGCGACTTTCCACCGGCCCCTGTGGCGCTTCGTAGCGCTGCATGGCGAAGTGGTCTTCACTCGGCTCGGGCAGGGCGCGACGGTCCAGCTTGCCGTTGGCGGTCAGGCTGAAAGCCCCCACCTGCACAAAGGCCGCCGGCAGCATGTAGTCGGGCAACACCGCAGCCAACCGGCCTCGCAGCTCATTGGGCTGTTGAGCCTGAGTCGCGCTGAAATAGGCCAGAAGGCGCTGCTGGGCATCGACCCGCACTACCGCTTCAGTGATGCCGGGTAGAGCCTTGAGCTGAGCTTCGATTTCCCCCAACTCGATGCGAAAACCGCGGACCTTGACCTGCAGGTCGTTGCGTCCGAGGAACATCAACACGCCGTCAGCACGCCAACGCACCAGGTCGCCGGTGCGGTACAGCCGTGCCCCTGGAATGAAAGGGTTGGCGACGAAGCGCTCTTCGCTCAATTGCGCCTGGTTCTGGTAACCGAGGGCCAGCCCGTCGCCGCCGATGTACAGCTCGCCCGCGACGCCGATGGGCAGTGCCTGGCGCTGCTCGTCGAGGACGTAGACCTGGGTATTGCCGATGGGCCGGCCGATGGGAATGTCGCCCGCCAGCGCATCCTCTAGCGTGATGCAGTGGGTGGTGGCGAAGGTGGTGCTTTCAGTGGGGCCGTAGCCGTTGAGCAACTGTCCCGGAGGCGACTGGCGCAGCACCCGTTCGATACAACGCGGGTCGAGCACATCACCGCCCACCATCAACAAGCGCAGGGCGGCGAAGGACGGGGCCAGGGCGTCGGCGAACTGATGGAACAACCCGGCGGTGAGCCACAGCACGCTGACTTCATGGCGCAGCAGATGCTCATTCAAGCGCTCGGCGTCGAGCACGGTCTGGCGCGGGCAGACCACCAGGCAACCGCCGTTGAGCAAGGCCCCCCAGATTTCCAGGGTGCTGGCGTCGAAGGCCGGGTTGGCGGCGAGGGCGATGCGATCCTGGGCGCTGAAGTCGGCAAAGCCGTTGTTGCGCACCAGCCGGGTGACCGCCCGGTGCGGTACCTGCACGCCCTTGGGCACGCCAGTAGATCCGGAGGTGTACATGATGTAGGCAGGCGTATTCGCCGGCGCTGCGTTGACCTGGCGCGGGGGCGCATCATCGTCCAAGGACAGGTCTGAGTCCCACGGGACCAGCACCCGGCACGCCATGGCAGTGTCCAGTGGCGCGTCCGGCCATTCGTCAGCGAGCAACCAGGCGCTTGCGCAATCCTCGAGCAGGGCGCGCTGGCGCTGCGCCGGGGTGGCGGTGTCGATGGGCACATAGGTCGCACCGTTCTTCAGGATTGCCAGGATTGCCGTGATCAGGCGCGGACCACGCTCCAGGCACAGCGCCACCCGGGCGCCTTCGCCAATGCCTTGGGCGGCCAGCCAGTGAGCCAGTTGCTCGGCGCGCTGATCGAGCTGGCGGTAGCTTATGGAACCGGCGTCGTCCTGAATCGCCGTGGCTTCGGGGCGACGGCGGGCTTGGGCCTGGAAGAGACTGTGCAACGGCTCGTCGGCGGGGTAGTCGCGGGCCGTGTCGTTGAAGCCGCGCAACACCTGGTGATGTTCGTCCTCACCAAGGATCGACAGCCCGTCGAGGGCCTGCCGGTCATCGTTGACCATTGCCTGCAAGGTGGTGCACAACGCCTGCCAATGACGTTGCACGGTGGCAGCGTCAAACAGAGCGGTGGCGTAGGTCAGGCGTCCGGCGATCATGCCGTCGCGCTCGTGCAGGTTCAGGGTCAGGTCGAACTTGGCGCTGTCTTCGGCGGTGGTCAGCGGCGTCAGCTCCAGGGTGCCCAGTTCAAGGCTAGGCTGCGGCGCGTTCTGCCAGGCGAACATGACTTGGAAGATCGGGCTGTGGGCCAATGAGCGCGGCGGGTTCAAGGCCTCCACCACTTGCTCGAAGGCAACGTCCTGGTGCGCCTGAGCGTCCAGGGCAGTACGCTGTACCTGGGCCAGCAGTTGGTCCACCCGCTCGACTTCGCCAAAGCGCACCCGCAGGGCCTGGGTGTTGACGAAGAAGCCGATCAACGGTTCGATCTCTGCGCGGGTGCGGTTGGCCAGCACCGTGCCGATCACCACGTCGTCCTGCCCGGACAGGCGTGCCAGGACCACCGACCAGGCGGCCATCACGGTCATGAACAAGGTGTTGCCATGGCGCTCGTTCAGCTGCCTGAGGGCCTGCACCAATGCCGCCTCCATGCTCACGTCGAGACTGGCACCGGTGAAGTCCTGTTGCGCCGGGCGCGGCCGGTCCAGCGTCAACTGCAACAACGCCGGCGCGTCTGCGAGCTGCCCGCGCCAGTAGTCCAGTTGTTCGGTGACCCGTTGGACCTGACGAGGAGAGCGCTGCCACAGCGCGTAATCGGCGTACTGGATCGCCAGTGGCGGCAGCGGATCGGTGCGGTCCTGAATAAACGCTTGATAGAGTTCGCTCAGCTCACGGGTGAGCACGGCCAGTGACCAGGCGTCGCCGACAATATGATGCAAGGTCACCAGCAGCACATGCTCCTGGTCGGCCAGGCGCAGCAGACAGCCGCGGATCAGCGGGCCGCGCGCCAGGTCGAAAGGTGCCTCGGCGGCTTCGAGGCAATGGTCCTGGAACGCCGTGACGGGCTGGCCCCGTAGATCGACGCTGCGCAGGAAGAAATCCGCTGGCGGATCGATGACTTGGCAGGGCTCGCCGCCTTCGGTGACGAACCGAGTACGCAGGGCTTCATGCCGCTCGACGATGCGCGACAGCGCGGCGCGCAATGCAGGCTCGTGCAATTCACCGCGCAGGCGTAAACCGCCGGCCATGTGATAAGCCGCACTGGCCTGGGCGTCCAGGTGCGCGATGAACCACAGGCGTTGCTGGGCGAACGACAGCGGCAGCGGCTCCCGCCGTGCAAGGGCCGGGATCGGCGCAGCGCCAAGGCGGCCGGACGCGGCCAAGGCTTCGATGGCTCGCGCCTGCTGTTGCAAGGTCGGGTGCTCGAAAACGCTGGCCAGGGGCAGCTCGATCCGCAGTTGTTGGCGCAGTTGGGAAACCAGTTGCACGGCCAGCAGCGAATGACCACCGGACTGGAAAAAATGCGCTTGTCGGCTGACCTGCGCCAGGCCCAGCAGGCGGCCCCAGATCGCCGCCAGTTGGGTTTCCAGCGGGCCCTGGGGAGCCTCGAAGTGCCCGTCGACCGACTGATCCGGGGCCGGCAAGGCACTGCGATCGAGTTTGCCGTTGGGTGTCAGGGGCAGCGCCGGCAACGCCACATAGGCACTGGGCTGCATGTATTCGGGCAGCGCCGCAGCCAGGGCATCGCGCAATTGCGCCTCGCTCACCGGAGCCCCGGGCTGCATCACCCAGTACGCCACCAGGCGTGGGTCGCCTGGCACGTCCTGACGGGCGACGACCACCGCGTGCTGCACGCCCGGCACCCTACTGAGGGTACTTTCGATTTCGCCCAATTCAATGCGATAGCCACGCACCTTGACCTGAAAATCGTTGCGGCCCAGGTACAGCAATTGCCCGTCGGGCGTCCATCGACCGAGGTCGCCGGTGCGGTACATTCGCGCGCCGATTACGCCGGCAAACGGGTCCTGGACGAAACGCTCCTCGGTCAGCGCTGGCCGATTCAAGTAGCCGCGTGCCACACCGGCGCCACCGATGTAGATTTCCCCGGTGACCCCCAAAGGTACCAACTGGCGATGGGCGTCGAGCAGGTACACATGGGTATTGTCCAGCGGTCGACCGATGCCCGGCACGAAGCCCTGATCCCGGTCCATGGACACCCACGTGGAATAGGTGGTGGTTTCCGAAGGGCCATACAGGTTGCACAGCCGCTGTACGGCACTGTTGGCAAAAATTTGCTCCACCAGTCCCTGCTTGAGGGGTTCGCCCGCCAGGTTGACCACCTGCGTCGACGCGGGAATCGCCTGGGCGCCAACCAGCGCATCGAGCGCCGAAGGCACGCTATTGATCAGTGTCACCGGCACGGGGCGGTCCAGCAGCGCCAGGGCATTGGTGGCTACGTGCAGGGTCGCGCCGGCGGCCAGCGGCACGAAGTATTCGAAGACCGCCAGGTCGAAGTTGATCGACGTGGCGAACAGGCTGTCGCGCAGGCTGTGGGCATCGAAGGCATGCAGTGCCCAGTGCAGCAAGTTGCAGGCGTTGCGGTGCTCGATCATCACGCCCTTGGGCGTGCCGGTGGAGCCGGAGGTATAGATCACGTAAGCCAGGTGATGCCCGCCCAGGCCCAGTTGGACCGGGTCCGGGTTGTCGGCTGGTTGCTCAGCGAGGCGCGCCTGGGTCTGCGGATTGTCCAGGCACATCAGCGTGCAGCCATCGCTGGCGGTCACCTTCGATTGCAGTGCGGCGACCGTCAGCAACGCCCGCGGGGCGCTGTCGTCGAGCATATGCGCCAAACGCTCGCGGGGGTAGGCCGGATCCAGCGGGACGTAGGCCGCCCCAGCCTTGAGGATACCGAGCAGGGCCACCAGCAGGTGCGGACCACGTTCAAGACAAATCGCCACGCGGCTGTCGGGGCGAACTCCGGTTTGCAGCAACAGACGGGCCAAGCGATTGGCCTGGCTATTGAGTTGCCCGTAGGTCAACGACGCGGCACCGTCAGCGGCGTCGAAACGCGCGGCGATGGCTTCGGGTTGACGCGCGGCCTGCTGTTCCAGGGCTCGATGCAGTAAGGCTTCGGTGGGCCGTTCGCGGGCCGTGTCGTTGAAGGTCTGCAGCAGTCGCTCGCGTTCCGCCTCGGGCAATATTGAAAGGTGGCAAGCCAGTGTGTCGGGCTGCCGTTCGAGGGCGTCCAGCAAGTTTTCCAGAGCGCTGCTCAGCCAGCCGAGCACCGGCGCGGCGCCGACCTGAGGGTCGATTTGCAGGCTCAGTGAGAAACCTTCGCCGAGGTCGTCCACCGAGAGGTTGAACGGGTAGTTGGTGCGTTCCTCGCCGCCGAGCACGTGCATGCCAGCGAGTGCAGGCGTCTGGCCGCTGCTCGCGCTGTGGCGGTAATTGAGCAGCGCCGAGAACAACGCGGTGCCGTTGGGCAGGGCGCTACAGCGTTGGGCCAGGGCCAGAGGCGCGTGTTCGTGGGCGATCAGTCGACTGAGCAGGGTGTGGGTTTGCTGCAGGGCCTGTTCCACAGGGACTGCCAGACGCACCCGCAGCGGCAGGGTATTGATGAACAGGCCCATGGCCGTGGCGGCCTCGGCAGCACCCGACAAGCGCCCGAACATCACCGTGCCGAACACCACGTCGTCGCGACCGCTGGTCTTGCCCAGTACCATCGCCCAGGCGAGGTGAAAGAGACTCGCGCTGCTGACTTGCAGGCGCCGCGACAGCTCGCGGATGCGTCGACTCAACGCCACCGGCAGCGGCGCCTCCAACGTCTGCACCTGGCTACCGTCCCCGCGTACATCGAGCAGGCCGCATGGTGCGGTAGGCTCGTCGATATCACCCAGCAATTCGCTGAAAAACGCCGTGTGTTGCGCCTCGCTCAAGCCCTGGCGGGCGCGCATGACGAAATCGCGAAACGGCTGTGGCGGCTGCAATTGGTCCACGCGACCTTGCTGGATCGCGGCGACTTCTGCCACCAGTCGCTCCAGGGAGGTGTGGTCCATGACCGCGTGATGGTGCAGCAGTTGCAACAGCCACCGCCCGCCGGCCGGGTCCTCGGCGGCGACTGCGCGCATCAAAGGTGCCTGGCGCATGTCCAGGCGTTGCCGACGCGGATCGGTATAGGCCCGCAGCGCGGCCTGCACATCGGCCTGGCCCGTAGTGATCCGCTCCAAGGTCAGCGGAGCCTGGCGCCAGACCACCTGCATCGGTTCGTCAAGGCCTTCCCAGGCCAGCGCGGTGCGCAGGATGTCGTGACGGGCGATAGCCTGGTTCAGGGCCTCCATGAAGCGCAACAAGCAGGCCTCGTCGTCGAAGGCCAGCATCACGTGGAGCAAATAGGTGTCGCCATGTGCTTGCAGCAAATGGTGGAACAGAATGCCGGCCTGCAACGGTACCAGGGGGTAGATGTCCTGGATATTCGCCGCGCCACCGGGCACGCCGGCGACGATGCTTTCGATCTGCGCTTGATCGAGCTGGCACAGGTCGAGCATCGCCGGGCTGATATGGGTAGTCCCCACAGGCAGTCCACTGGTCCGGGCCGCCGGGGTAACGGGTTGGCGTAGCGCTTCGATCAGCACTGGTTTGTGGCTGCGCAGCAGTGCGATCAATGCCTGGTCGGCCAGGACTTCGTCGTCGGCCACCACCGACAGTTGATCGCCGCGCAGGGACAGGGTGACGCCACGGTGTTTGAGCAAGGCCAGCAATTGATCCGCAGTCACAGGAGCAGTTCCTTCAATGAAGTGGTGACCGCCGCCAGACCGGCAAGGGTCGGCGCGGTGAACAGTTGGCTGATGTCGACCCGCAGGTTGTGCTGGCGCAGGCGCTCGACCAGCCCCATGGCGATCAGCGAGTGGCCGCCCAAGGCGAAGAAATTGTCGTGACGGCTGACCCGCTCGACGTTCAGCAGCTCGCACCAGAGGGCGGCCATGACACTCTCGATTTCGCCCTGGGGCGCTTCATACGGCGTTTGCACGAAAGCTTGAGCGTCCGGCTCGGGCAGCGCGTTGCGATCGAGCTTGCCGTTGGCGGTCAACGGCAGCCGGTCCAGACGCACATAGGCGCTGGGCAGCATGTAGTCGGGCAAATGTTCGCTCAGGGCGGCGCGGGCCTGGCCTGGAGTCGGCGGTGTGTCGCCCTGCAAGTAAGCGATCAGCCGGTTCACGCCGTGGCGATCGGGACGGCCCACTACCACGGCCTGATGCACCCCGGGCAGCGCCAGCAGGTGGCTTTCGATTTCACCCAGTTCGATGCGATGCCCGTGGATTTTTACCTGGAAGTCGGTGCGTCCCAGGTAACTGAGGCTGCCATCCGACTCCCAGCGCCCCAGGTCGCCGGTTCGATACAGGCGTGCACCGGGTTCATGGGTAAACGGGTCGACAAGGAAACGCTCGCCGGTGAGCGCCTCCCGCTGCCAGTAGCCGCGCGCCACGCCCAGGCCACCGATATGAATCTCGCCCACCACCCCCTGCGGGACGCGCCGACCGTGTGCGTCGAGCACCTGCACCCGGGTATTGGGCAGCGGCTGGCCGAGGCTTGGCAGTGCGTGCTGATCGAGCCGGGCGCTGGTGGTGTCGACGGTGCACTCGGTGGGCCCGTATACATTCAGTATTCGCACACCGGATTCGTCAGCCAGTTGTGTCCACAGCTCGGCGGGCACCGCCTCGCCACCCAGCAGGATGCGCGACGGTAATGGCTGTGGCATGCCTTGCGCCTGCCGGTGTGTGAGCAGGGCTTGCAACTGGCTCGGCGTGCAATCGAACACGGTGACCTGCTGATGGTGCAGGTAATCCAGCAGCGCCCCGGCATCCAGGCGTATGCGTTTGGGGATCATCACCAGGCAGTGGCCGCTGAGCCATTGGCAAAGCTGCTGCACCGAGGCATCGAAGGCCATCGATGCATTGAGTGAGCAGCAGCTGTTGGCGGGCAGGTCGTCCAAGCGCTCGCGCAGGCCGGCCCACAGATTGAGCACCGCGCGGTGCTCGACCATGACCCCTTTGGGCTGTCCGGTGGAGCCGGAGGTGTAGATCATGTACGCCAGGTCAGTCGGCTGCGGGCTTGGCGCAGCTTCCGCCGCTGCCGGGGTTTGCAGCCAGTCATGTTGTCCAAGGGCGTCAAGGCTGATCAACGGTCCGCCCGTGAAGGTGGGCAACCTGTCGCGCACCTGCTCCTGGGTGATCAGCGCCGCGGGGGCACTGTCGTCCAGCAGATAGGCCAGGCGGCTGGCCGGATAGTCGGGATCCATCGGCACATAGGCACAACCGGCTTTCCACACCGCCAGCAGGGCGACCGCCGCATGCGCCTGGCGCTCCAGGCAGACGGCGACAAACTGACCGCGCCGCAGCCCGTGGCCCAACAATTGATGGGCCAGGCGACTGGCTTGCCGGTCGAGCTCACGAAACGTCAGGGACTGGTGCTCGTCGATCACCGCCAAGGCGTCCGGGGTTGCCGCAGCCTGTTCGGCAAACCGCTGCGCCAACGTACCTTCGGGTGCAATCGTGGGTGGCGGGTTGAAGCGGTCCAGAAGCGTCTCTTCCTGGGGCGGTAGCACGCGCAATTGCTGCACCGGTGTGCCGTCTGCCTGGGCCAGGGTCTCTACCAGCGACTCCAGGGCTTGCAGCATGAATCCCACGAGCCGTTCAGGCGCGTGTTCGGGGTGGGCCTGGGCGGTGAGCTCGAAGCCTTCGCCCAGGTCGTCCATTGCCAGATTGAAAGGATAATGGGTGCGTTCTTCGCTGTGCAGCAGGGTCATTCCCGGCATCGCCTGGGCAATGTTCGCCTGCCCGGCATGACTGTAGCGGTAGTTGAACAGCGCACTGAACAGAGCTGTGCCGGGCGGCACCGCGCTGCATCGTTGGGCCAGCGCCAGCGGGGTCTGTTCGTGGCAGAGCAGACCGTTCAAGGCATCCTGGACCGTTTGCAGCACGGCGCTGGTGCTGTCTTGCAGGCGCACGCGCAACGGCAGCGTGTTGATAAACAGCCCCAGGGCCCGATCCGCATGGGCACCGGATTGCAGGCGTCCGAACAGCACCGTGCCGAACACCACATCATCGCGGCCGCTGAGCCGCCCCAACACCAATGCCCACGCCAGGTGGCAGATACCGGCCACGCTCACGCCATGGGCATGGGCCTGTTGGCGCAGCCGGCCAGCCAGGTCCGGGGTCAACGCTTGCCGGTGCTCCAAGGCTTGCCAGCGCGGATCGGCATGCAAGTCGACGTCGAAGGGCAGGGTCGGTTCGTCCAGGTCGCCCAACTGCTCGCTGAAGAACTTGCCTGCGGCGTCCACCACCTCCGGGCGCCGTGCCTGGGCCACCAGATCGCGGGGGCTGGTGGGTACGGGCAACTCGGCCTGACGACCGTCTTCGATCAGGGCGATTTCCTCGACCATCAACTCCAGAGAGGTGTGGTCCACCACCACATGGTGATGCAGCAACAACAGCAGCCAACGATCATGGGGGGCATCAAAGGCCACGCGTGCTTCCATCAGCGGCGCCTGGCGCAGGTCGAGACGGAAATGACGCGGGTCGGCGCTGGCGTGCAAGCGGGCGGCGATATCCTCACCGTCGAGCACCAGGCGACGGGGCGTGAAGGAGACGTGCCGCAGCACCACCTGCAATGGCTCGTCCAGATCCTCCCAGAGCACCAGGGTGCGCAGCGCGTCATGCCGGGCAATGACCTGTTCCAGCGCGGCGCAGAACCGTTGCAGGCAGGCCTCGTCGGTAAACGCCAGCAAGCTGCGTAGCACGTAGTGATCGCCGTCACGCTGGGCTCGGTGGTGATAAAGCATGCCTTCTTGCAACGGGCCCAGCGGATAGATGTCCTGGATGTTGGCCGCACCGCCGGGCACCTGCGCGGCGATCTGGTCGATACGCGCTTGGGACAACGCCACCAGGTCCAGCATCTCCGGAGTGATGCGCGAGCAGGCGGGCACGATGGCGCTGACGCTGGCTTGGGGCGCGGCGCTGCGCTCGAGTGCTTCCAGGCGCCGGGCCTGGGCGGCGAGGGTCGAGCGCTCGAAGACGCTGCGGATGTCCAGGTTCCAACCGTTGCGGCGCAGTTGTTCGAGCAGTTGCACCGCGAGCAGCGAGTGCCCGCCAAGGCTGAAGAAATCATCCTCGCGATCGATGTCCGGCTGGCCGAGCACCTGCGCCCAGATCGCCGCCAGACGTTGCTCAGTGTCGCCACGGGGTGGCTGCCTGACGCCGTCTGCGAGGCTGGTGCCGGGCATCGGCAGGGCCTGGCGGTCGAGTTTCCCATTAGGCGTCAGGGGCAGGTGTTCCAGAACAATGCAGGTGCCTGGCAACATGTAGTCCGGCAAGCGTTGTTCCAGATGAGCGCGTACAGCCGCCGTGTCGGGAATTGGCCCGTGGGCATCCTCGGCCACCAGGTAGGCGACCAGCCGCGGGTCGCCGGACGGCGCGGGTTGCGCTACCACCACCGCTTCACGCACTCCCGGCAGACCGAGCAGTTGGGTCTCGATTTCCCCCAGTTCAATGCGGAAGCCGCGCACCTTGACCTGGAAGTCGTTACGCCCGAGGTATTCCAGATGGCCGTCGGCCCGCCAGCGTCCCAGATCGCCGGTGCGGTACATGCGCGCCGCGGGATCGTCGACGAACGGATCGGGCAGGAAACGTTCGCTGGTCAGCTCGCTGCGGTTCAAATAGCCTCGCGCGACACCGGCACCACCGATGTAGATCTCCCCGGCCACGCCCAGCGGCACTGGCTGGCGATGCGGGTCCAACAAGTAAATCCGGGTGTTATCCAGGGGGCGACCAATACCGGCCAGATAGCCGTCTTCGCGACGCATCGACAGCCAGGTGGAGTAGGTGGTGGTTTCGGTCGGGCCGTAGAGGTTGCATACCCGACGCGCTGCGCTGCGGCTGAACAATTGTTCCACCAGCGGCGCCTTGAGCGGTTCGCCGGCCAGGTTGATGACGCGGACTGTGTCGGGGATGGCATCGATCCTGGCGAGTTGCTCCACTGCCGAGGGCACGCTGTTGACCAGCGTCACGGGCCGTGGCTGCGCCACCAGGGAGAGGGCGTTGTCCACCAGCTGCAGAGTCGCGCCGGCAGCCAATGGCACGAAGCATTCGAACACCGCCAGGTCGAAGTTGATCGAGGTGGCGAACAGGCTCAGTTGCATCTCCTCGACCTGGAAATTATGCAGCGCCCAATGCAGCAGGTTGCAGGCGTTGCGGTGTTCGATCATCACGCCCTTGGGCAGGCCCGTGGAACCGGAGGTGTAGATCACGTAGGCCAGGTGCGCCGGGGTCAGTTCCGGGACTTTTGGGTTGTCCAGGGCCAGGGCGCCCAGGCGTTCCGCCAGCGGCGGCGAGTCCAATTGCCAATGAACGGCGCCTGGCGACGCCGGCAAACGCCCGTGCGCGGCTTGGCTGGTGAGCACCAGGCGCGGCGCACTGTCTTCGAGCATGTGTAGCAGGCGCGCCGCCGGATAGGCTGGGTCCAGCGGCACGTAGGCCGCGCCGGCCTTCAGGGTGGCGAGCAGGGCTACCAGCAGTTGGGGGCCGCGTTCGAGGCAGATCGCAACCCGGTCATCCGGGCACACGCCAGCGGCCAGCAGGGCATGGGCCAGTTGGTTGGCGCGGCCATTGAGTTGCGCGTAGGTGAGCGACGTCTCCTGGGCACTATCGATCTGCGCCGCCACTCGGTCGGGATACAGGGCCGCCTGCTGCTCGAAGGGTTCATGCAGCAGGGTGTCGCGAGGGTGCGCCCGGTGGGTGGAGTTGAACCCGTCCAGTACCTGTTCGCGCTCGGCGACGGGCAATGTGTCCAAAGTGCAAGCGCGTATTGTCGGCGTCGATTCCAGGTTCTGTGCCAGTGTTTCGAGGGCCTGAACCATGTGGGCCATCACGGCCTTGGCGTCAACCGAATGATGGATCTGCCCGGTCAGGACGAAGCCGTCGCCCAGGTCGTCCACGGACAGGCTGAACGGATAGTTGCTGCGCTCTTCGCTGCCCAGCCAATGCGCACCCGGCAACGCGAACGCCGGTTGTGCACTGTGTTGAGCCTGACTGTGACGAAAATTCAGCAGCGCCGAAAACAGCGGCGTCTGGGCGGGCAGGGCGCTACACCGTTGCGCCAGCGCCAGGGGCGCGTGTTCGTGGGAAAGTAGTTCGACCAGCCGGCCGTGGGTCTGCCGCAGGGCCGTGTGTAGCGGCGCGTCGAGGCCGATGCGCAGCGGCAAGGTATTGATGAACATGCCCAGAGCGCGCTCGGCTTGCTCGCCGGCGCTGAAACGGCCGAACAGCACGGTGCCGAACACCACCTCGTCACGGCCGCTGGTCTTGCCGATCAACAGGGCCCAGGCCAGGTGGAACAGGCTCGCGACACCAACCTCCCAAGTCTTGGCCAACCGTCGCAGACGCAGGTCCAAAGCAGGCTCCAGTCTGCGCTGGGCCTCACGATTATCGCGGCCCGAGCCTTGTACGTCGTGCAGCCCGTAGGGCAGGGTCGGTTCGGTGAGGTCGCTGAGCAAGCGCTGGAAATAAGCCTCGGCGCTCGCTTGGCGATGGGGCTGACGCGCCTGCGCGACGAACTGGCGAAACGGCACGCTCGGGGGCAGATGCCGATGCGGGTCGAGCATCAGCGCACGAACCTCGGCGAACAGCAATCCCAGGGTAGCGTGGTCGATAGCCAGGTGATGATGGACCAGTTGCAATTGCCATTGCTGTGCCGCGCTGTCGAAGCGCACGAAGGCCCGCGCCAGGGGCGCGTGACGGATGTCCAGCGGTTGGTCGCTGAACCGTTCACCGTCGGCGAGTCGTTGCACCGGCAGACTCGCGCTACGCCAGACCACTTGCACCGGCTCGTCCAGGCCTTCCCAGAGTACCGCGCTGCGCAGAACGTCGTGGCGGGCGATCACTTGGTCGAATGCGGCGACGAAGCCTTGCAATCGCTCGTGGCTGTCGAAGGCCAGCGTGGCGCGCAGCAGGTAGGCGTCATCATCCGGCTGCAACAGGTGCTGGAACAGCAAGCCTTCCTGCAGAGGCGCCAGTGGATAGATGTCCTGGATGTTGGCCGTGCCGCCCTCGACAGCCGCGACGACCGAGTCGATCTGCGTTTGCGGCAGGTTTAGCAGGGGTAGCATGTCCGGGGTGATGCGCAGGCAGTCCGGGTCGATGCCCGAGGTGAGTGTGGGCGTGTGGGGTTCGGCTGGACTCACCGGGTGTTCGAGCAGCAGGGCCAGATGGTGGAGGTTCGCCGCGGTGAACAAGGTCCCGATGTCGAGGTGCCAACCCTCGGCCCGCAATTGCTCGACCAGTTGCACGGCCATCAGCGAGTGACCGCCGAGGGCAAAGAAGTTGTCCTGGCGTCCCACCCGGGGCACGCCGAGGGTTTGCGTCCACAGTTCGGCGAGGCGACTTTCCACCGGCCCCTGTGGCGCTTCGTAGCGCTGCATGGCGAAGTGGTCTTCACTCGGCTCGGGCAGGGCGCGGCGGTCCAGCTTGCCGTTGGCGGTCAGGCTGAAAGCCTCCACCTGCACAAAGGCCGCCGGCAGCATGTAGTCGGGCAATACCGCAGCCAACCGGCCTCGCAGCTCATTGGGCTGTTGAGCCTCGGTCGCGCTGAAATAGGCCAGCAGGCGCTGCTGGGCATCGACTTGCACCACCGCTTCAGTGATGCCGGGCGTGGCCTTGAGCTGCGCTTCGATTTCCCCCAGCTCGATGCGAAAACCGCGGACCTTGACCTGCAAGTCGTTGCGTCCGAGAAAAATCAGCACGCCGTCAGCACGCCAACGCACCAGGTCGCCGGTGCGGTACAGCCGCGTTCCGGGGGCGAAGGGGTTGGCGACGAAGCGCTCTTCGCTCAATTGCGCCTGGTTCAGGTAGCCGAGGGCCAGCCCGTCGCCACCGATGTACAGCTCGCCCGCGACGCCGATGGGCAGTGCCTGGCGCTGCTCGTCGAGGACGTAGACCTGGGTATTGCCGATGGGCCGGCCGATGGGAATGTCGCCCGCCAGCGCATCCTCTAGCGTGACGCGGTGGGTGGTGGCGAAGGTGGTGCTTTCGGTGGGGCCGTAGCCGTTGAGCAACTGTCCCGGAGGCGACTGGCGCAGCACCCGTTCGATACAACGCGGGTCGAGCACATCACCGCCCACCATCAACAAGCGCAGGGCGGCGAAGGACGGGGCCAGGGCGTCGGCGAACTGATGGAACAACCCGGCGGTGAGCCACAGCACGCTGACTTCTTGGCGCAGCAGATGCTCATTCAAGCGCTCGGCGTCGAGCACGGTCTGGCGCGGGCAGACCATCAGGCAGCCACCGTTGAGCAGGGCACCCCAGATTTCCAGGGTGCTGGCATCGAAGGCCGGATTGGCGGCGAGGGCGATGCGATCCTGGGCGCTGAAGTCGGCAAAGCCGTTGTTGCGCACCAGCCGGGTGACCGCCCGGTGCGGCACTTGCACACCCTTGGGCACACCGGTGGAGCCGGAGGTGTACATGATGTAGGCGACAGCGCCGGCGCGCTGCGGCGGCGGGTTCGGCGCGTCCTCGAATGATCCGGCGACATCGATCAGTTGCACGCCTTGCACCGCCGGCCTGTCGTCACCTTCGACCAGCAGCCAGTCACTGCCACAATCGGCCAGAACCCGCGCCTGATGGGCCGGCGGGGCATCTCGGTCGATGGGCACATAGGCGGCGCCGCGCTTGAGGATGGCCAGCACCGATACGATCAATGCACTGCCGCGTCGCAAAGCCAGCGCTACATGGTCACCGGCTCGGATGCCACGCGCTGCCAGATGCCCGGACAGGCGCTCGGCGTGGCGGTCGAGCTGACGGTAACTCAATGACTGTGCACCATCGAGCAGTGCCGTAGCATCGGGACGCCGCCGCACCTGCGCTTCGAACAGGCTGTGCAGGGGTTCATCGGCCGGATAGTCACGGACGCTGGCATTGAACCCATGAAGCACTTGCTGCAGCTCGGCGGCGTCCAGCAGCGAGGCCTCGGCCAGCGGCTGGTCGGGGGCGGCCAGCAGTTGCTCGGTCAAATGTCGAAGACGCCGCAGGTGTGCGGCCATGTCTTCAGCGCTGAACAGTCGTGGGTCGTAGTTGAACTCCAGGAACGGCTCGGTTTTCTCCTCGTAATGACGCAGGTAAATGGCCAGCGGATAACGCTCATGGCCGTTGTGCCACGTGCGCAGCGCACATCGTGCCGGCCCCAGGTGAACGTCTCCCGGGTATTGTTCGACTGAAAGCATCACCTCGAACAGATGGCCGGGGTGACCGGCGCGGGCGCGCAACTCGCGATGCAGGGCCTGCAGCGGATAGCGTTGGTGCCGGTAGCTGCGCAGCGTCTGGCTGGCCACCTGCTGCACGGCGCGGGCAAAGTTCAGCGCCGGGTCGACTGGCACCGTCAATGGCAGGACCGAGGAAAACATCCCGGCCGTACGTTTTTGCAGCGGGTTGCTGCGGTTGTGCACGGGCAGGCCAATGACCAGCCGTTCGCGTTGATCGGTCATCCGGCTGAAGTAGTAGGCCAACAGGGCGCTGAGGCTGTGGCTCAGCGTGGCGCCCTGGGTTTTCGCCCATTGGCTCAACCGCTCAAGGTGCTCACCGCCCAGGGTCCAGATTGCCTGGGCGCTGGGTACCGGCTCGCCGACGTTGGCTCGCGGCGCCTGCTGGAACAATGGCGCCGGCAGTTCCGGAAACTGTTCGAGCCAGTAATCACGGGCCTTGGCGTAGCGCGTCGAGTCGAGGAACGCCTGGTCCCGCGCCATGAAATCGCGATAGCCGCGTGCCAACTCCGGGTCAATGACGGGCGACCGGCCCTGCAACAATTCGTTATAGGCCGCGCTCACCGCCTGGCCGATCAGACCCACCGAAGTGCCGTCGCAGATCAGGTGGTGATAGCGGCTGTTCCACAACGCATGGGTGTCCGACAACTGGAACCACTCCATGCCCCACAACGGCTGGTTGTAAAGGGTGAAAGGGGTACGATTGAGCTGCGTGATACGGGCCAGGGCAGCGCTGTGGGCCTGGGGATCGCCGCGCCAGTCGTGGCAGCTCAGGGCTCCCTGCACGGTGTCGTCAACCCGTTGTGTCACCCGCCCGCCGTGCTCGCTGAAGATCAACCGCAACGCGTCATGCTGCGCCACCACGGCCCGCAATGCGGTGGTGAACAGGGCAAGGTCCACCGCACCGTGGATCTCCACGGTGACACCGATGTTGTAGGAGGGGGTATCGGGCGATAGCTGTTGATCGAGCCAGACGGACTGTTGGGTAGAACTCAACAAATAGCATTGCGCTTCGACCATGACACTTCCCTGTAAATGGTTGCGATCCCGGTCGACACGCAGCAACGGCGGCGACTTTCGCAAACCGATTGTCCTTTGGAACGAACGGCGCACGGTCCCGGGGGACGAGCCTGTGCCCTCATCTGGAAAGGGGAGCGAGGCAAGCCGCTGGCGGCGCTCGGACGTTCAATCCGAGCGCGTAACATAGCAGCGCTTTCGAGGATGGGAAGTTAATTTTTAAAGGTTGTACGATGTCATAACGCAATCAAATGGCTGCGGGTCCGCAGCCTAGAGCGGCCGGACCTGTCGCATATTGTCAGTGTCTATCATCTGAATTATCGGCCGGCGTTATCGCGAGCTGGCGTACCGGGAAACCGGCAAGTGTGCGGGCAGCTTTTCGGCCAGAAGCGGACGATCGCTATGATCAGCCGGTGCGCGATCGAGCGCCGGGCAACTCACTCACCCTTTTTTTACGCAACTGATGAACGGGCGTTTTGTGACGTTATTCATAAGTAGTCACACGTTGTCATCCCGCGCCAGGATGCGTAAGCTGGCCCCCATGAACCAAACACCAGCAGCTACACCCAGCACTCGCGGCCCAGCCGACCATGACATTCGCGACCAGATTGTCGCGGCGGCCAAAGAGCATTTCAGTCAGTACGGTTATGCCAAGACCACGGTGTCCGACCTGGCCAAGGCCATCGGCTTTTCCAAGGCGTACATCTACAAGTTCTTCGATTCCAAGCAAGCGATTGGCGAGGCCATTTGTACTGGCTGTCTTGCCCGGATCGTCGAGGCCGTGGAGGAGGCCATCAGCGAGGAAGGGCTTTCTTCGACAGAGCGCTTTCGTCGTCTGGTCAAGACCCTGATCACCACTGGAATCGACCTGTTCTTCAATGATCGCAAGCTTTATGACATTGCCGCATTCTCCGCTTCGGAGCGCTGGCCCAGCTCCCAGGCGTATGACGCACGGATCAAGCAGTTCGTGGTGCAGGTGGTGCGCGAAGGCCGTGAAAGCGGCGAGTTCGAGCGCAAGACGCCGCTGGATGAAACCGTCGAATCGATCCACCTGACCCTTCGGCCTTTCGTCAATCCCCTGTTGCTGCAGTACAGCCTCGATCACGTCGAGGTCGCCCCGACGCTGACCGCAAATCTCATCCTGCGCAGCCTGATGCCCTGAGGGGATGGCTGCTAACGACGGCCGCCCGATCCCCACAACTTCCTTGTATCCGATTTACCTATCTGGTCTCGATTTTTTTGATTGGTGACCATTCGCATATCTGGTCACGTGAATGAATAAGAAGCGATATACCGGAATGAGCGCTAACCCTGTGGAGCGAGCATGCTCACGGCGAGGGCCTGGTGTTCATGTCAGATCATCGACTCGCCACGGGCTGCTGTGGCGCTTGCCAGCCGCCACCGAGGGCCCTGAACGCCGCCACTGCTGCCCGGGCTGATTCGGTCCGCGCTTGTGCTCGGGCGTCGGATGCCTGGAGCAGCGTTTCGTCGGCATTGAGCACGTCGATCAGGCTGGCGGCGCCTTTCTGATAGGCGATGAACGACGACTGACGTGCTTCGCTGAGTGACGCTTCGCCTGCGGTCAGCGTAGTGGCCTGGGACTCTCGGTTCACCAGGGCGGAGAGCGCGTTCTCGACGTCCTCGGTGGCGCGCAGCGCGGACTGGCGGTAGGCAGCCAGCGCTTCGGCTTCCTGTCCCTTGGCCTGGTCGATCTGTGCGTTGATCCGGCCAAAGTCGAACAGTCTCCAACGCAGTCCCAGCGCGCCTGAGGCTTGGCTGGCACCACCGGAAAACAGACGCCCGGCCGATACGGAGGTGGCACTGCCAAGCAACGCGCCGAGGGAAAATTTCGGGTAGTACTCGGCGATGGCCTCGCCGATGCGAGCGTTGGAGGCGGCGAGACGGCGTTCGGCGACGATCAAATCCGGGCGGCGGCGCAGCAGATCGGCCGGAGTTCCCATCCCGCTGATCTGTGGGGGCAGGGGAATGCTGTGGGTTTCGGCCAGTTGCCGGCGATGGGTTCCTGGCGGCGTGCCGAGCATGACATCCAAGGCATTCATGGCCGCGTCCAGGCCGGTCTGCAAAACGGGCACCGTAGCCTGGACCTGAGCCAGCGCGCCCTCGGTCTGGCGCACCTGATAGCTGGCAGCGAGGCCTTTGGTGTAGAGCAGCTGGACTTTCTCCAGCAGGTCCTGCTGGGTCTTGATCTGGCGGTTCGCAATGTCGATCCGCGTCTGCAAGCCGCGCAGGGCAATGTAAATGTCCGCGGTCTGCGCAGCGACGGCCAGCCGAGTGGCGGCGGCGCCGGCCTCGGAGGCCTGGTACTCGGCCAACGCGGCTTCCTGCCCACGTCGCAGGCCGCCAAAGACATCCAGTTCCCAGCTCGCGCCCAGGTCAAGCTCGTAGGCGTTTCCATATCGATCAAAGCCGGGGTTTGAATCGAGCACCTGGCCGAGTGGCGTCTCGACCGATTGATAGGCGCGTGCGGCCTGGCCACTGATATTTCCCGAGGGCAGCAGGGCGGCATTGGCTGCGCCAAGGCCAGCCCGGGCCTGTGCCACGCGAGCCGATGCCTGGACAAGGTCGAGGTTCTGTTCCAGGGCCTTGGCAATGAAATCGTTTAGCGCCGGATCGCCAAAACCTTCCCACCAGGTGGTGAGGCTGGCCTGCGTCGTGCCGCGCCTTTGTTCGACAGATGATTGGCCCAGGAACCGATCTGAAAGCTCAGCGTCTGGACGCTGGTACTCCGGACCGACCGTGCAGCCAGCCATCAAGCTGGCGCCTACCAATAAGGCAAGGGGATGGAACGATGGCATTGAGGGGCCTTGGGATCGATTTTGTGACCATATTATAGTATGGTCACAATGTGTCAATCTCTGTGAATGTCACCCTGCGAACCGTTTCCCCTTTGTTTACCGGCGCTCTCGATTGATGGCGCTGAAAGAAGATATAGTTGCGAGCAGTGACCATTGACAGTATTGGTCACGAGCGTAAAAATGAGTTCCCAATCTTCTAACCATTAAAGGGAACCTATGCTCCGGCTCCGACCTGTCAACCTTGCCGCTTGCGTATTGCCTCTCGTCCTGACGGCGTGTGGGGAGTCATCCACCGCTCTCGACCCCCGTACGCTCGCCCCTCTGGTCAGGGTCGCGCAAGTGCAGGGGGTGTCCGCCAGCGCTCGCTCTTTTACCGGCGTCGTGGCGGCGCGAGTACAGAGTGACCTGGGCTTTCGCGTTTCCGGCAAAGTGTTGGAGCGATTGGTCGATGCCGGCCAGACCGTAAAAAAAGGCCAGCCTTTGATGCGCCTGGACCCAATCGACCTGGGCTTACAGGCGCGAGCCCAGCAAGAAGCGGTCACGGCCGCCCGCGCCCGGGCCAAGCAGACCGCCGATGATGAAGCGCGCTATCGCGAGTTGGTGGCCGCCGGGGCGATTTCGGCGTCGGGCTATGACCAGATCAAAGCCGCCGCCGATACCGCCAAGGCCCAACTCAGCGCCGCCGAGGCGCAGGCCGACGTGGCCCGAAATGCGTCGGGCTACGCGTTGCTTGTCGCCGACGCTGACGGTGTGGTGATGGAAACGCTGGCCGAGCCGGGTCAGGTCGTCAGCCCCGGCCAACCGGTGGTTCGACTGGCACGAGCCGGGCAGCGCGAAGCCGTCGTGCAGTTGCCCGAGACCCTGCGGCCCGCCGTCGGGTCCGGTGCGCAAGCGACGCTGTACGGCAGCCCCAACGGCGCCGTCACCGCGAAACTGAGGTTGCTGTCTGATTCGGCTGACCGGGTGACCCGCACCTTTGAAGCGCGCTATGTGCTCGAAGGCGCACTCGCCAACGCACCATTGGGTTCGACCGTCACCCTGCGCATCGCCGAAGGCGCGACCCAGGGCCAGGTAGTACAGGTGCCGATCGCTGCGTTGTACGACCCCGGTAACGGCACCGGCGTGTGGGCCATCGACGGCGAACCGGCAAAAGTCACCTGGCGTCCAGTGCAGGTGCTGGGCTTGAGCGACGACGCTGCGCGCGTCACAGGCCGTCTCGACGTTGGCGAACAGATCATTGGTCTGGGCGCACATCTGCTGCGTGAAGGCGCGCCCGTCAGGTTGCTTTCCCAGAGTGATGTGAAGGTCGCCGGGAGCCGTCAATGAGCCTCAATCTTTCGGCCCTCGCGGTGCGTGAGCGCTCCATCACGGTGTTTCTGATTTTTCTGATCGCTGTCGCCGGGACGCTGGCTTTCTTCAAGTTGGGCCGCGCCGAGGATCCGCCGTTCACGGTCAAGCAACTGACCGTCATCACTGCCTGGCCGGGCGCGACGGCGCAGGAGATGCAGGACCAGGTCGCCGAGCCCTTGGAAAAACGCCTGCAAGAATTGAAATGGTACGACCGCTCGGAAACCTATACCCGCCCTGGTCTGGCGTTCACCATGGTCTCGTTGCTGGACCGAACGCCGCCTTCACAGGTGCAGGAAGAGTTTTATCAAGCGCGCAAGAAGCTTGACGACGAAGCCACCAAGCTGCCGGCGGGTGTGATCGGGCCCCTGGTCAATGACGAATACGCGGACGTCACGTTCGCGCTTTTCGCCCTCAAGGCCAAGGGCGAGCCGCAGCGCCTGCTGGTGCGCGACGCCGAGGCATTGCGCCAGCGCTTGTTGCACGTGGCTGGGGTGAAGAAGGTCAACATTATCGGCGAGCAGGCCGAGCGCATTTTCATTTCCTTTTCTCACGACCGGTTGGCGACGTTGGGCGTGTCCCCTCAAGACATCTTCGCCGCCCTGAACGGCCAGAACATGCTGACGCCCGCCGGTTCCATCGAGACCAACGGACCGCAGGTTTTCCTGCGGGTGGATGGCGCTTTCGATAAGTTGGAAAAAATCCGCGACACGCCGCTGGCGATCCAGGGCCGGACCTTGAAGCTGTCGGACGTGGCAACGGTTGAGCGCGGTTATGAAGATCCGGCAACCTTCCTGGTGCGCAATAACGGTGAAGAGGCGCTGTTGCTAGGCGTGATCATGCGCGAGGGTTGGAACGGCCTGGACCTGGGCAAGGCGCTGGACGCAGAGACCAGCAAAATCAATGAGGGCATGCCACTGGGCATGACGCTGACCAAAGTCACTGACCAGGCGGTGAACATCAACTCGGCGGTCGACGAGTTCATGGTCAAGTTCTTCGTCGCCTTGCTGGTGGTGATGGTCGTGTGTTTCATCAGCATGGGCTGGCACGTCGGGATCGTGGTCGCGGCGGCTGTACCCCTGACTCTGGCCATCGTATTCGTGGTGATGGCGGCCACCGGCAAGAACTTTGACCGGATCACCCTGGGCTCGCTGATCCTGGCGCTCGGGCTGCTGGTGGACGATGCGATCATCGCCATCGAAATGATGGTGGTGAAAATGGAGGAGGGCTACGACCGGATCAAGGCCTCGGCGTATGCCTGGAGCCACACGGCCGCCCCGATGCTGTCCGGCACGCTGGTGACGGCAATCGGCTTCATGCCCAACGGTTTCGCCCAATCCACCGCCGGTGAGTACACCAGCAACATGTTCTGGATCGTCGGCATCGCCCTGATCGCCTCCTGGGTAGTCGGGGTGGCGTTCACCCCATACCTGGGGGTGAAGATGCTGCCGCAGATCAAGGAGGTCGAAGGCGGGCATGCGGCTATCTACGACACACCGTGCTACAACCGTTTCCGGCGGATTCTGACGCGGGTGATCGCGCGCAAATGGCTGGTGGCCGGCACGGTCATCACCTTGTTTGTCGTAGCCATCCTGGGCATGGGCCTGGTAAAGAAACAGTTCTTCCCGACCTCGGACCGCCCCGAGGTGATGATCGAAGTACAGATGCCCTATGGCACTTCCATCGAGCAGACCAGCGCCGCCACCGCCAGGGTCGAGGCGTGGCTGCAAAAACAGCCGGAAGCCAAAATCATCACGGCCTACATCGGGCAGGGCGCGCCGCGCTTCTTCCTGGCGATTGCGCCGGAACTGCCGGACCCATCGTTCGCCAAGATCGTGGTGCTCACCGACAGCCAGGAGGCCCGCGAAGCCCTCAAGTTCCGTCTGCGCGAAGCAGTGGCTGAAGGCCTTGCTCCAGAGGCCCGGGTCAGGGCGACGCAAATTGTCTTCGGACCGTACTCACCCTTCCCGGTGGCCTACCGTGTGATGGGGCCTGACCCGTCGAAACTGCGGGAAATCGCCGCTCGCGTCCAGGACGTCATGCAAGCCAGCCCGATGATGAGAACCGTCAACTCCGACTGGGGCCCGCTGGCGCCGACGCTGCATTTCAACCTCGACCAGGATCGCTTGCAGGCGGTCGGGCTGACCTCCCGCGCGGTCGCCCAGCAGCTGCAATTCCTGCTGGCCGGGGTGCCGATCACGGCGGTGCGCGAGGACATCCGGTCGGTGCAGGTGGTGGGACGCGCCGCTGGCGATATCCGCCTCGATCCGGCCCGGATCGAAGGCTTCACCCTGGTGGGTGCGGCGGGCCAGCGTATTCCGCTGTCTCAGGTCGGTGAGGTGGACGTGCGCATGGAGGATCCGATCCTGCGCCGCCGTGACCGGACCCCGACCATCACCGTGCGCGGCGACATTGCCGAAGGCCTGCAACCGCCGGATGTCTCGACCGCTATCTTCAAGCAACTGCAACCGGTCATCGACACGCTGCCCGACGGTTACCGGATCGAGCAGGCGGGGGCCATCGAGGAATCCGGCAAAGCGGGCAAAGCCATCGTGCCGCTGGTGCCGATCATGATTGCCCTGACGCTGCTGATCATCATCGTCCAGGTGCGCTCGATCTCGGCCATGCTCATGGTGTTCTTCACCGCGCCACTGGGATTGATCGGCGTGGTGCCGACGCTGTTGATCTTCAATCAACCGTTTGGCATCAACGCCCTGGTCGGGCTGATCGCGCTGTCAGGCATTTTGATGCGCAACACGTTGATCCTGATCGGGCAGATCCACCAGAACGCGCAGGAAGGACTGGACCCGTTCCATGCCGTCATCGAAGCCACGGTGCAGCGGGCGCGCCCGGTGCTGCTGACGGCTCTGGCGGCAATCCTGGCGTTTATTCCGCTGACCCATTCGGTCTTCTGGGGAACGCTGGCCTACACCCTGATCGGTGGCACGTTTGTCGGGACCATCATGACACTGGTGTTCCTGCCGGCCATGTATTCCATCTGGTTCAAGATCCGTGCGGTCAAGACGGTGCACACTGAAACAGTCAGGCCGGCATAAGCGATCGATCGCTTGCCGCCCAATGAGCGCCCACGCAAATGAAGAGGTTCCCATGAGTATTTCAGCAGGTCACACACGCATCGTAGTCACGGGCGTCGGCATCGTCGGCCCCCTGGGTTGTGGCGTAGAGGAAGTCTGGAAACGGCTGCTGGCCGGCCGTTCCGGTATCCGCAGCCTGCCCGAAATGTTCACGGAGGGTACCGGTGTTGCGGTCGGCGGCCAGGTGCCGACCCTGGAAGAGGACGCCGTGGCCGGTTACGACCCGGAGCGCTTCATCGCGCCCAAGGACCGCAAGAAAATGGACCGCTTCATCGAGTTCGCCCTAGTGGCGGCACAAGAGGCCCTGGACCAGGCCGGTTGGCATCCGACTGAAACCGCCGAGCAGGAGCGGACCGCGACGATCATTTCATCGGGTGTGGGGGGCTTTGGCGCGATTGCCGACGCCATTCGCGTTACTGACACGCGGGGCCCGCGTCGACTGTCACCGTTCTCGGCCCCGGCATTCCTTGCCAATATGGCGGCCGGGCACGTGTCCATCCGCCACGGCCTCAAAGGCCCGCTGGGTGCGCCGGTCACCGCTTGCGCTGCTGGGGTCCAGGCCATCGGCGACGCGGCCCGGATGATCAGGAGCGGGGAGGCGGACATCGCCGTCTGCGGCGGCACCGAGGCGGCCATCGACCGCGTGACCCTGGGTTGCTTCGCGGCAGCCCGGGCGCTTTCCACCGGTTTCGCCGACCGCCCGCAGCAAGCCTCGCGTCCCTTTGATCGTGACCGCGACGGTTTCGTCATGGCCGAAGGCGCGGGGTTGTTGGTGATCGAGTCGCTGGAGCACGCCCTGGCGCGAGGAGCCCAGCCTCTGGCGGAACTGGTCGGCTACGGCACCAGCGCCGACGCGTATCACCTGACGGCCGGCCCCGAAGACGGCAACGGCGCCCGGCGGGCCATGGAGCAGGCGTTGCGCCAGGCCGCGGTCAGTCCGGCCGATGTGCAGCACATCAATGCCCATGCAACCTCGACCCAGGTCGGCGACAGTGGCGAGCTGGCGGCGATTCGTGCTGTGTTCGGACGCGACGCGGGCGTTGCCATCACGTCGACCAAATCCGCCACCGGGCACCTGCTGGGCGCGGCGGGAGGGATAGAAGCCATCTTCACCGTGCTGGCCCTGCGAGACCAGGTCGTGCCGCCCACCTTGAATCTACTTAATCCCGATGAGGCCGCCGACGGGCTCGATCTGGTCGGGTTGAACGCTCGGAAGATGCCGATCACCCATGCGCTGTCGAATGGGTTCGGGTTTGGTGGGGTCAATGCCAGCGTGCTGTTTCGGCGTTGGGAGCAATGACTTGAGCAATTGATCCGATTACTTGGATTTCAGGACCATAGGTGGCACGGCCAGTCTCGCTACAACCGGCACGAGGAGGAAGTAGCTTGCGTCCTCGTCATTGAGCCTGTGCCGCAGCGAATCCAAACCGCTCAAGAATCGAACGAGCGTGCCGATACAGCGCGGTATCCCTAATTACGCGGGCGACCGGATGAGGTACCCGTTCAGGTTACCAAAGGCGACCGTGCGCCTGTATTTTCACGTTTTATCAGGTTTGAACAGTCGGACCTCAGGTATTGAATCCATGTCAGCCCACGCCAGGACCGAACTGGAAACTGCCCTCGTCGCATGCAAGGGCAGTTTCTTCTCCGTCGGTTTTTTCAGTTTCTTTATCAATCTGCTGATGTTGGTTCCATCGTTTTACATGCTGCAGGTTTATGACCGAGCGGTAGGAAGCGCCAACCCGTCCACGTTGTTGATGCTCACGCTGATCATGTTGCTGTTGATGATTACGATGGGCGGGCTGGAGTGGGTTCGTTCGCGGATAATGGTACGTGTCAGCACTCGCCTCGATACGTTATTGGGCCAACGCCTGTTCGACGCCAGTTTCAAACACGCACTCCATTCCTGTGGTATGAACGCCACGGCCCAGCCGTTGAGTGATCTGAGTGCTTTGCGCCAATTCCTGACCGGCAACGGTCTGTTTGCGTTTTTTGATACGCCCTGGATTCCCATCTACCTGGCGGTGATGTTCGTTTTCCATCCCTGGTACGGCTGGATGGGGGTGGCCAGCGCCGTGTTGCTGGGAGCACTGGCTTTTGCCACCGAGAAACTGACCCACGCACCTCTGCAGGCTGCCAACCGTGAGCAAATGGCGGCCACCACGTTTATCAACAAAAGCCTGCGCAATGCCGAAGTGGTCGAGTCCATGGGCATGCTTGCAAGTCTGCGTCGGCATTGGAACGGTCAGATCCATAACGTCCTGTTCCTGCAAAGCCTGGCCAGTGACCGCGCCGGCACCATCACTGCAGTGTCCAAGTCGTTCCGTCAAATCCTTCAGTCCCTGGTGCTGGGCTTGGGCGCTTACCTGACGATCCAGCATGAGATTTCGTCCGGACTGATGATTGCCGGCTCCATTTTGCTAGGGCGCGCACTGGCGCCCATCGATCAGTTGATCGGCGTCTGGAAGGGCTTTCTAGGGGCGCGGTCGCAATATGCCAGACTGCAGGAATTGCTGGTCCGGATTGCCGCAGAGCCTGCACGTATGCCGCTGCCCGCGCCGCAAGGGGCAGTACGCGTCCAAGGGCTTTCGGTGGGAGCTCCAAACAGTCGCAAGCCGATCATTCGCGGCGTTGATTTCCAAGTGTCGCCAGGCGAAGTGGTAGGCATCATCGGGACCAGCGGCTCCGGCAAATCGACGATGGCCAGGGCGTTGCTCGGTATCTGGCCAAGCCTTGCCGGTAGCGTGCGTCTGGACGGTGCGGACATCAGCCAATGGCGTCGCGAGGAACTAGGCCAATACATCGGCTACCTGCCCCAGGATATCGAACTCTTCGAGGGCACCATCGGCCAGAATATTTCACGTTTCGGCCCAGTAAACGCGCCTGCGGTGGTTGCTGCTGCGCGTATGGCCGGAGTGCATGAGTTGATCCTGCAACTGCCCGACGGCTACGACACGCTGATCGGTGCTAATGGCGGCGGGTTGTCCGGTGGACAGCGTCAACGCGTCGGGCTGGCTCGGGCCCTGTACGGCGAGCCGCGCCTGGTGGTGCTTGACGAGCCCAATTCCAATCTGGATGACGCCGGGGAAAAGATGCTTGCCCTGGCATTGCAAAAACTCAAGCAGAGTCGGGCCACGGTGTTTGTCATTACGCATCGATCCGGGGTGCTGGCACAGGTCGACAAACTGTTGGTCTTCAATAACGGCGAATCGAGTCTCTTCGGGCCACGCGACAAGGTCCTGGCACGGTTACAGGGCGTCACGTCGGCGGCATCCCAGACTGCTGCGATCCAACCGTAGGAAGCGGGTTTACAACTTTATGCAATACAGCAACTACTCGTCCGCCGAAATATCCGGATTGCCGATCAATGATGTGCCTGTAAGACGCATCGGTTACCTCATGCTGCTTGTGACCTTTGGCTTGTTCGGCGGCTGGGCGACCCTGGCTCCGCTTGATAGTGCGGCGTTGGCGCCGGGTGTGGTCACGGTCAAGAGCTATCGCAAGACAGTTCAACACTTTGAAGGTGGCATCGTGCGCGAACTGCGCGTGCGCGATGGGGATAGGGTGAAAGCCGGCGACGTGTTGCTGGTTCTCGATAATACCCAGGCCCGTTCGGAAATGGAGGCCATGCGCAGCCAACTGATCGCTGCGCTCGAGTTGCAGGCCCGGCTAGTGGCTGAGCGTGACGCACTGCCCGAGCCCTCTGTCGTTGCTTCCCTGGATCCTGCCGACCCGCGAGTGCGCGAAGCTCGTGACAGCGAGACGCGAATCTTCCAGGCCCGCCGGACCTCGCTGCTGGGGGAGGTTGGCCTGCTGGAAAAGTCCATCGGGCAAATCGAGGAGCAGCTTCGCGGGCTCAAGGCTATTATCGCCAGCAAACAGTTGCTGGCGGCCTCATATCAGGAGGAGATCGTTGACCTGCGTACGCTGTTGGCCGAAGGCTACGTGGACAAACAGCGTCTGCGTGAACAGGAGCGCAATCTCGCTCGCTTGCAGGCGGAAATCGCCGCAAACCAGTCCGAAAGTGCACGAGCGCGGGTGAATATCGACGAGGCCCGGTTGAAGATACTGCAGCTGAGGAAAGATTTCGCCAGCGAAGTCGCAGGTCTGCTGGGCGATGCACAAACCAGGGTCTATGAATTGCGCGAGCGCCTGGCCACCTTGGAGGATCGCGACCAGCGCACGGATATCCTCGCTCCGGAATCGGGGATGATCATGGGCATGACCGTGCACACCCAGGGGGCGGTGGTGAGTCCGGGCACAGCGCTGCTGGACATCGTCCCGGCCAACGAGGAGCTGCTCATCGAGGCGCAGGTTTCGCCGTTGGACATCGACCGTATCGCGCCGGGCAAGCTGGCGGGCATTCGTTTCAGTGCGTTCAAGAGCAGCACTACGCCGGTCATCGAGGGGCAACTGGTGCAGATCTCGGCCGATCGCCTGATCAACAACAACACCGGTACTGCCTATTATCTGGCGCGCGTAGCCTTGACCGAGAAGGGACGCAAGACACTGGGAAATCTGACCCTGGTGCCGGGAATGCCAGCCGAAGTGCTGATCAATACTGGAGAGCGCACATTGTTGCAGTACTTGATGCAGCCAGCGAGCAACGCATTCGCCCGTTCGCTGATCGAGGACTGACATGAAGTTCCTGATCGCGATGTGTCTACTCGCCGTACCGCTGGGGGCCTTGGCTGACGCTACCTACATCGACCTGTGGCAGCTGCACCAGGAGGCCCAAGGGGCCGATCCACGTATCCTGCGGGCCCAGGCCCTGACCCGCAGCGGTGAGAGTAATGAACGAGCCGCTTTTGGTCAGTTACTGCCGCAGCTCAACGCCAGCGGCAGCGTTAACCGTAGCCAACGTGACGATAACCTGAGTCGTACCGAGTACAACGGCAAGCGCGTGGCGATGGCCCTCAATCAGGTGATTTACAACCCGCAGGTCTGGCGCAGCTATCAGAGATACGTCGAGCTTGCCCGACAAAGCGCCGATCAATCCGCTGACACCGTGGTGCAGGCAAGCATTGATCTGTCAGAGCGCTATTTTGCCGTTCTAGCAGCGGAAGACGAACTGGCCTTGGTGCGCAGTGAGCTGCAAGCGACCGAGCGTAACCTCAAGCGCATCAACGCCTTGTATGCGCGCCAGATGGCAACGGTGACCGATGCACTTGACCTGGAGGCTCGAGTGGATGCGCTCAAGGCCGACGAGATTGAGGCCAGCAATAAGGTCCAGGTCAGTCGCGAAGCCATTTCCGAGTTGGTCGGGCGTGATGTCCGGGAGCCTTTGAAGCGCATCGGCGAAAACCCGGCGTTCAGCCTGCCGGCGCAAGCGCAGGATTACTGGGTGCAGGCGGCGCTCGACAGCAACCCGGTCCTGCATGCCCGCGAGCATGGGGTCCGTGCCGCAGAAGCGGCTATCGGCGAAGCCCAGGCGGGTCATCTGCCCCGGCTGGGCCTGAATCTTACAGCACAACGTAGCGATATCGGCTATGAAGGCACGTTGACGCCGCGCTCGGAAAACCTCATCGCGTCCCTTGATTTTCAGGTGCCGCTCTACAGCGGTGGCTCCGCCAGCGCCCGGGTATCGGCTTCGCAAAGCGATAAGGATGCTGCCCAGCAGGAGCTGGAAGCCTTGCGGCGTCAGGTGATCAAGGAAACTCGCACGGCCTATCTCGGTATGTCCGCCGAGCTCAGTCGAATCAAGGCAACCCGTCGAGCGCTGGAGTCCGCCGAGAAGTCGCGGCTGGCCACGGAGAAGGCGTTCGGGTATGGCCTGAAGAATGCCGTCGATGTGCTGGACAGCATCAAGGACGAATTTCGCGCGCGGCGTGATTTCTACCAATCGCAGTACAGTTTCGTGACCAGTTTGCTCATGCTGCATCGCTGGAGCGGAAGATTGGGAGAGGGAGATATTCAAAGGACCAACGAATGGCTTGTTGCGCCTTAGATCATGTCCATGGCTATAAAATAATGGCTAAATGATGCCACTGTTGTTGTTTCTCAGGCAAAATAACCCTTTTGTAGTGGCCGCATTCAGGAAGGCCACAGTTCGTTAATAGGAAGCTTTTCATGCCCAGTCCCATTGGTTATTCATTCTCCTCGCCCGCCACGCTGACCGGGAACGCGCAAATCGACAGCTTGCTGTTTGGCACCTACTGGTTGGGCAATACCTGGACCACCGGCACGTACACAACGCCCTTGACGTACAGCTTCATCAACGAAAACTCGCGTTTCTACATCAACTACAGCGATACGGATGAACCTGACGCCGCCTACATCCTGACGCCGGCACAGCAGACCGGCATTATCAGCGCAGTGGAAAAATGGGGATCGGTTGCCAATATCAAGTTCACACAGGTCAGCGAGACCTCGACCAATGTCGGTGATCTTCGATTCGGTGGTTACCTGGACATGGACAGCGATACCGCCGCCTGGGGCTATTTTCCCGATAACGCCCCAAGCGGCGGCGATGTCTGGCTCGGTCCCGTGACTGACAACCCGAATCCGGTCAAGGGCACTTACGACTACCTGGTTTTCATGCATGAGATCGGCCATGCCCTGGGTCTCAAGCACCCGTTTTCCCCAAGCCTGTCGAATTCCACGGTGCTCGCTGAACAGTTGGATGACGTGCGCAACACCATCATGAGTTACAACACGCCGTATTCCTACGAGCCGACGACGCCCATGCTCCTGGATATCGCGGCCATACAGAGTCTCTACGGGGCCAACACTCAATGGCAGACCGGCGATAACAACTATAGCTGGTCGGCGAATCAATCGGTTTTCGAGACGATCTGGGACGCAGGCGGCATTGACACGATCGACGCGAGCAACCAAAGCGGCGTGGTGCGTATCAACCTCAATGAAGGCCAGTTCAGCAAGATCGGTCAGGCGTTCACCGATTTCTCCACACAGACGGCATTCAACGAAGGGCTGGCGATAGCTTTCGGCGCCAAGATCGAAAACGCGATCGGCTCGAACAACGACGATACGCTGATCGGCAATGGGCTGGCCAACGTGCTCAACGGCCTTGGCGGCGCGGACGCCATGACCGGCGGGGCGGGTAACGACACTTACGTCGTCGACAACCTGGGCGACACCGTCAGCGAAACCAGTACCCTGGCCAGCGAGATCGACACTGTCATTTCCTCTGTGAGCTGGAACCTTGGCGCGAATCTGGAGAACCTGACGCTGACCGGCGCAGCGCCCGTCGATGGCAGCGGCAACGACCTGAACAATATCCTGATCGGCAACGCAGCCAATAACGTGCTCAGCGGTGGCGCAGGCAACGACATTCTCAATGGCGTTGGGGGGATCGACACGCTGATCGGTGGCACCGGCAACGACACCTACGTGGTTGACAACCTCGCCGATATCATCAGTGAGACCAGCACCCTGGCCGGGGAAATCGATACGGTTCACGCTTCGGTGAGCTGGAGCCTGGGCGCGAACCTGGAAAACCTGACGTTGACAGGGGCCAACGCCATCAACGCCATTGGCAACGATTTGAACAACCAACTGACTGGCAATACCGGCGACAACGTCCTGAACGGGGGGGCGGGTAATGACAGGCTGGTCGGTGGCACCGGCAACGACACCTACGTGGTCGACAGTCTTGCGGATGCGGTCATCGAGACCAGCACGTTGGGCAGTGAAGTCGATACGGTGCTTTCCTCGGTGAACTGGAGCCTGGGTGCCAATCTGGAAAATCTCACGTTGACCGGTGCGGGTCTGATCAACGGGATTGGCAACGCCCTGAACAATGTGCTGATCGGCAACTCCGCCAATAATGTGCTTGAAGGCGGGGCTGGCAATGACATTCTCAACGGCGTCGGTGGCAACGACACTCTGGTTGGAGGCACGGGCAATGACACTTATGTAGTCGATGACGCGCTGGATGCCGTCCGCGAGACCAGTACGCTGGTCAGTGAAATCGATACCGTGCGCTCGTCGGTGAATTGGAGTCTCGGGGCGAACCTGGAAAATCTGACGCTGACCGGCGCTGCGCTAGTCAACGGCATCGGCAATGACCTGAACAACGTCCTGATCGGTAACGCCGCCAACAACGTGCTGATCGGTGGCGCAGGCAACGACATACTGAACGGCGTCGGCGGCGCCGACACCTTGATCGGTGGCGTTGGCAACGACATCTATGTGGTCGACAATCTCGCCGACATCATCAGCGAAACCACCACTGTGGCCAGTGAAATCGATACGGTCCAGGCTTCGGTGAGCTGGAGCCTGGGCGCCAATCTGGAGAATCTGACGCTCCTGGGAACAGGCCTCATCAACGGCACCGGCAACGCTTTGAACAACGTCTTGGTTGGTAACGCTGGCAACAACGTGCTCGACGGCGGTAGCGGCATCGATACGTTGGTCGGCGGCACCGGCAACGACACCTACGTGGTCGACAATGTCTCGGACATCATCACCGAGACCACTGCTCAGTCCAGTGAGATCGATAGCGTGCTTTCCTCTGTCAGCTGGAGCCTGGGCGCCAACTTGGAAAACCTCACGCTGGCCGGCGCAGGAAACATCAACGGCACCGGCAACGATTTGAACAACGTGTTGATCGGCAACGCCGGCAATAACGTGCTGAGCGGTGGGGTGGGGAGCGACGTACTGAACGGTGTCGGGGGTAGCGATATCCTGATTGGCGGCACCGGCAACGATGTCTACGTGGTGAACGACTTGACGGACAGGGTCAGCGAAACCAGCACTCTGGCCACTGAAATCGATACGGTGCGCTCGTCGGTGACGTGGGTGCTGGGCGCCAATCTGGAAAATCTTATCCTGACCGATGGTGATGCTATCAACGGCGTTGGTAATACATTGAATAACGTGCTGACCGGTAACACCGGCAACAACGTGCTGGATGCCGGAGCAGGAAACGACAGGCTCGACGGCGGTGCAGGCAATGATGTCCTGCTGGGCGGTATCGGCACTGACTTGCTCATAGGGGGCTTAGGCGCCGACCGGTTCCTGTTCACTGCGTTGAACGAGTTGGGCAAGGGCAGCGCCAGCGATACCATTTCCGATTTCAGCAGCCTTCAGGGCGATAAAATCCATCTGATACTGGACGCCGATGCCCAGACGCCATTGATCGACAGATTTAGTTTCATCGATTCGAATGAATTCACCGGGGCAGGCCAACTGCGTTTTGTCGATCACGTACTCTACGGCAACGTCAACGACGACCTGGGGGCGGATTTCGAAATCCAATTGGTGGGTGTCAATAGCCTGAATGCCGGCGATCTGATTGTCTGATAAGGCGACCTTGAGACGGGTAAACCAGGCGCCGCTCATTGAGCGGCGTTTTGGTCTTTAGGCGTTTAGCAGTGCTGACGCTGCCGGCAAAGCCTTGACGTTCGGCTGCAAAAGACAGCGACCCTAATGGTGCGTCCTGGGACCCAGTAATCGATCGATGGCACCCGCCATCATGTTCTCCACGAGCGTGTCGCGCTTTCGCCCATCCAATGCGTCCTATTCAGGCAATTGAACCTTCGCCGAATGAATCTTCCCGCTAAAAACACGAAAGCCAAAGGTGTTGTAGAAGAAAGTCACCGGCATCAGCAGGGCAAAACCGATCAGCATAAAGGTCTGGCTGGTCGCGCTGGCGGCAGCAGCCTGGAGAGTAAGGTTGGGCGGGACGATCAGTGGGAAGATCGTAATTACCATCAGTGCGAACCCGAGTACAAACAAGCTGAGCGCGCAGATCAGCGGCAATAGGTCGTAGCGGCTTCGAAAGCTGGCCCAAAAAGCAAGAAACACCGTGAGCCCCGCCCCGGCTGTCGAGTACATCACGACAGGGTTGGAAAGTCGCTGTGCGTAGTCTGGGTTCAGCGTGGACGTCCAGATGAGCAATATCGTCATCAGCACGAGCGTGGCGACAGACAGCCGTTGTGCCTGCCTGCGCGACGTTTGTTGCAAGGCTGGTTCGGTTCTCCAATACAGCCAACACGCGCCCAGCCACGCATAACCGACGAGCAGCACGCCCGCGCAGTACATGGCGAAAGGGCTGAACCACTCCCAGCCTGTTCCGCTGAATTGCCCGTCCTGGTTGGAGACGCCTTGCACCAGCGTTCCCAAAGCCGCGCCTTGGCATCCCCCGGCGATCAACGATCCGCAAAGGTGTAGCGCGTCGATGCCCCGCTTGATGACAGGGTTATCGGTGCAGTCGCGAAATTCCAATGCCATCGCGCGGACGATCAGTGCCAGGAACATCGCAATAAACGGCACGTACAACGCAGGTAATAAAACGGCATACGCCAGCGGGAACAATGCCAGCAGTCCTCCGCCGCCCAGAACAAGCCACGTTTCGTTCGCATCCCAGATAGGCAAGATGGACACCGCCATGGCACGCCGTCGTTTTGCGCACGGCGTCAGTCCCAACAGGATACCCACTCCCAAGTCGGTACCGTCGAGCAAGACGTAGCTGAGCACCGAGAATGCGAGCGCCGCAGCTGAAAGCACAATGATCACGTCACCGTCCAGCATAGGCGTCCCTCATGACTTGCCGATTTCGTCAGCAAGCGTCGGTTGCGGTCCTTGCTCTCCTGCCTTGGCAGGGTGATGCAAAATGCGCAGCAATACCCACAACCCGATGCCGAACACCACCAGATAAAAGAACAGAATCGTAACGGTGGAAGCTATGACCTGGTCACTGGAGACGGCTGACGCGCTGTCCGCCGTGCGCAGTAAGCCGTAGACCGTGAAGGGCTGTCGGCCGACTTCGGTGACCACCCAGCCACTGATCATGGCCACGAACCCGGACGGGGCCATCAGCAAGCAGCAACGCTGCATCCAGTGCGAGCTGTATAAGCGTTTGCGATAGCGCAACACCAGGCTGGTGATCCCCAGCACCAGTATCAGCAACGCCAGGCCCACCATCAGCCGAAAGGCCCAGAACACGGTCGCAACAGGGGGGATGTCCTGAGACGCGAATTCAGTCAGCGGCTTGATCGTGCTGTTCAGGTCATGACGCAGATACAGCGAGGCGACGCGTGGTATCGCCAATTCGAAATGATTTCGTTGCAGGGCCATGTCTGGAAATGCAAACAGACGTAGGGGCTCGCCGGTGCCGGGAGCAGGACGCGTCCATGCACCTTCCATCGCAGCGACTTTTTGCGGCTGGAATTTCAAGGTGTTTTCGCCGTGCAAGTCGCCTACGACAATTTGCACCGGCGCCAACACTGCGACTGCCCACAGCGCCATCGAAAACTGTACGCGGGCACGCAGATTGGTCGAGTCACGTAGCAGTTGCCACGCACTCGCCCCCGCGATCATCAAGGCGGTGGCCAGGAAGGTCGCCAGCATCATATGAGTGAAACGATAGGGAAAAGAGGGGTTGAATATGATTGCCCACCAGTCCTGAGCGACAAATCGGCCATCGGCACCGATGCCGAAGCCACGGGGTGTGTGCATCCAGGAGTTGGCCGACAGGATCCAGAATGCGCTGATGATGGAGCCGACGGCCACCGCGCAGGTGGCGAAGAAGTGCAGGCCTGGTCCCACCTTCTTCATGCCGAACACCATAATGCCGAGAAAACCCGCCTCAAGAAAAAACGCGGCCATCACTTCGTAAAACATCAGGGGGCCGAGGATTTCTCCCGCCTGGGTGGAGAGGCGCGACCAGTTGAGGCCGAACTGATATTCAAGCATGAGCCCTGAGGCCGTACCGATGGCTACATTGAGTGCGAATATCTTCAGCCAGTACTGGTAGATATCCAGGTACATCTGCTCTCGGCGCCAAAGCCAGAGGGCTTCCAGGACCAGAAGAAAATTCGCCAGACCGATGCTGAATGCCGCCAGCACAATATGGAAGCTGATGGTCACCGCGAACTGGATTCGCGCCGCCATCAGTCCCCACTCGACACTGTCCATATCGGTTCCTCTGCTCGGTAACCCTCTACACGACCTGGTCCTTTTCAGGGACCGCTTGATCGAGATCGTCAGCATCCGGTTCAGCCGGTATCAGGATGACAGGCACCGATTTCGCAGCCGGAACCTTGCTGCGTTTAGCGTAGTGCCAGAGAGGGACCAGCGGATTGGATTCAGGATAGTAGGAGGCCGCGCATCCTTCCGGAATGTCATAGGCAATGATCTGAAATGGCCCGACTTCGCGCCTGACTTCTGGTTCGATGGCTGTGCGCAAGCGTACCCAGGCACCCGGCGCGAAGCCCAGGCGCACAATGTCGTTGCGGTTCATAAACACGACTTTGCGAGTGCCTTTCACACCCCTGAAGCGATCATCGTAGCCGTACACCGTCGTGTTGAACTGGTCGTTGCTACGCAGCGTCATCAGTTGCAGAACATCTCGGCCCGCTTCGCCCTTTGAGACATCATCGTCTTCGTCGAGCGTTTGCGGGGTGATGAACTGGGCTTTTCCGGAAGGCGTAGCCCATTGGCGCTGAGCTGCGGCCAGCGGTCGATGAAACCCACCGGGCTCCCACATGCGCGCCTCGAAATCATGGAAGATTTCCGGATACACCTTGCTGATGGCTTCGCGAACGAGGGCGTAGTCATTCCGCCAGTGCAACCATGGAACAGTGGCCGTGTCACCCAGCGTAGCGTTGGCCAACTCCGCAATGATCGCCGCCTCTGAGCGCAGTTGCTCACTGGCCGGTTCTGCGTTGCCGCGCCACGCGCGAATGCAACCGGTGCTGTCCTCGGTGGTGTACGCCTGCTCAATGCCCAATTGCCGGTCGATCTCGATGCGTCCCAGGCAGGGCAGCAGCCATGTATGTTCGCCAGGCACCAAATGCGTGCGATTGAGTTTGGTAGCGATCTGTACGTTGAGGCGAAGCGCCGCCCACGCGGGCTCCATTCGACTGGTATCAGGAACGGCACGCAGAAAGTTGCCTCCGAGCCCGATGAAGCCCTTCACGCTTGCATCAAGAATCCCCTCGCAAGTGTCTACGGTCGTCAGCCCTTTGCGCTCAGGAACAGTGAAGCCGAACAAGGCCTCCAGTTTGTCCTTGGGGACCTTTGCAGGGTCCTCGGTAATTCCGACGGTTCGCTGCCCCTGTACGTTCGAGTGACCTCGTACGGGACAGATGCCGGCTCCCGGCTTACCTATATTGCCACGCAGCAACAGCAGATTGATCAGCATCTGTACGTTGCCGACACCGTGTCTGTGCTGGGTCATGCCCATGCCGTAAACGATCATCACCTTCTCGCTGCGCGCGTAAACCGTGGCTGTAGCCTCCATGGCGCTGCGGGTCAGCCCGGATCGCTGTTCCAGCTCATTCCATGAATAACCGCGTACCTGCTCCACAAAGCGGGGGAAGCCGTCCGTATGTTGCGTGATGAAGTCGTGATCCAGGACGCTCGGCTCGCCGCTTTGTTTTGCCCGCTCCTCCATGTCGAGGAGCGCCTTGGCGACGCCCATGACCGCCGCCGTATCGCCACCGATAGCCACTTGGTGATATTGCGTGCTGATGGCGGTCGATTTCGGGCCGAGCATTTCGACAGGTGACTGGGGGTTTACAAAGCGCTCCAACCCACGTTCGCGGATGGGGTTGAAGGTGATGATCGGAACCTTGCGCTTGCGCACCTCTTGAAGCGGATGGAGCATGCGTGGGCTGTTGCTGCCGACGTTCTGTCCGAAGAACAAAATGCAGTCGGTGTGCTCGAAATCGGCCAGGGTGACCGTACCGACAGGCACTCCGATGCTTTCTTGCAAACCCACCGAGGTGCTTTCATGGCACATGTTGGAGCTGTCGGGGAGATTGTTCGTGCCATAGGCGCGGGCAAACAGCTGATACATGAATGACGTTTCGAGCGAGGCGCGCCCCGAGGCATAGAAAACGACCTCGTCCGGGCTCAGGGTTTGTAACTGTTTAGCGATAGCGTTGATTGCCGCTTCCCATGTCGTCGTTACGTAGCGATCAGACTCAGCGTCGTAACGCATCGGATGGGTGAGACGACCGTGCTGTTCGAGATCGAAATCCGTCCAGCCGCGCAGTTCGCTCACCGAGTGAGCCTGGAAGAAATCGGGGCCGCTGCGTAACGACGTCAGTTCCCACGCGGTGGCTTTGGCACCGTTTTCGCAAAATTCCAGAGCGTGGGGATCGCCAGGCTTGGCCCATGCGCAACTGACGCAGGCGAAACCCTGCGGTTTGTTCTGCTTGATCAAAGCGGCGCCGCCTTTGATGAAGGCCTGCTCACGCCAAAGGATGTTCATCACCGAATGGGCCGATCCCCAGCCGCCCGACGCTGAGATGTAAGGTCGAAAGTGTGAAGTGCCGTGAATCAACCTCATGTCAGACCTCGTCTCGTCATTATTTGTATCTAGACGTTACGAGTGGGGCGGTGCGCCTGAAGTTCGCAGATTCTGCCCGATGGTCCGAGTTCTTCGGCCACGGTCCTGCGGCCGGCGCGATAGGCATGCGCGGCGATCTTGCATCCGTGCTGAGGGGGAGGCTTATAGACTGTCCGGATCGCCAAAAAACATCTGAATCCGCGACCTCAACCAACGCTCCCCTGGATCGTTATCCTGTGAACCACGCCAAGCCATGTGCAGTTCGAAACTGCGCACCGGGATGGGCGGGTCTTCAGCGCGCACGCCACCAGCGGCGGTCAGGGCGTCGGCAGTGTAGTCGGGCACGGTGGCGATGATGTCGGTGCCCGACAGCAGCGTACTCAGGCCGTTGAATTGCGGCACGGCCAGGACGACGTGGCGCTTGCGCTCGAGTTTTTCCAGTTCTTCATCGATGAAACCGCTCAAGTCGCCGGCGAAAGACACCAGCGCGTGGGGGCGGGCGCAGAACTCGTCCAGGGTCAGGCGTCCCGGTGCGGTATCGGCCCGCAATACCTTGGGCGAGCTGCGGCGCAGGACCTTGCGTTTGGCGTTGGCCGGCAGATCATCGGTGTAGCTCACGCCGATGGAGATTTCACCGGACGCCAGCATGCTTGGCATCAGAATGTAATTGACCCGGCGCACGACCAGCACGATGCCGGGGGCTTCGGCGCGCAGGCGCTTGAGCAGCATCGGCAGCAGGGCGAACTCGGCGTCGTCCGACAAGCCGATGCGAAACACCGACGTACTGGTGGCCGGGTCGAACTCGGCGGCGCGGCTGACGGCGGTAGAAATCGAGTCCAGCGCCGGGGAGAGCAGGGCGAAGATCTCCACCGCCCGGGCCGACGGCTCCATGCTGCGGCCGGTGCGAACGAACAACGGGTCATCGAACAGACTGCGCAGGCGGGACAGCGCGGCGCTGATCGCCGGTTGGCCGAGGAACAATTTCTCGGCGGCACGGGTCACACTGCGTTCATGCATCAATGTTTCGAATACGATCAACAGGTTCAAGTCGACACGCCGCAGGTCATTACGATTCATCTGGGGTCCTGGCTGATTCGGTAAGCTTGACGTGGGCGGCCATATGGGAACAATGGCCGGCATGAATCTTACGGGGAAAGGCTGGTACTCTGCACTGGCTAATTCGGGTTTCACACGGATAAAACCGACAAGGACGGTTCATTTTCTTGCTGCGGAATCAATGACAGGCATGTCGACTATTAATAGCCACTGATGGTCTTGGGTACAAAGCCCGGATAGAGTTCATGGCATTAGAGGTTACTTTGACGAGGTTTGCGATGTCCCGCACGATCCGTTTTCACAAGTTTGGTGGTGCCGAGGTGCTCAAATGCGAAGAGCACGTGGCGGCCCTTCCTGCGCCAGGAGAAGTGCAGGTCCGTGTCGAAGCGATCGGCGTCAGTTGGTACGACACGCTGTGGCGCCAGAATCTGGCGTCCTCCCAGGCACGCCTGCCTTCAGGCCTGGGCCATGAGATGGCCGGGGTGATCACGGCGGTGGGCGACGGGGTCGACGATCTGGCCGTGGGCGACAAGGTTGCAAGCTTCCCTGCCGAAAGCGCGAACGATTACCCGGTCTACGGTGAGATTATCGTGCTGCCGCGCACCGCGCTGACGCGTTATCCCGATGTGCTCAGTCCGATTGAGGCGGCGGTGCATTACACACCGCTGTTAATCGCCTATTTCGCCTATGTCGATCTGGCGCGGGTCAAACCCGGGCAGTTCGCCCTGGTCACCGATGCCAGCCACTGCGCCGGCCCATCCTTCGTGCAATTGGGCAAGGCCCTGGGGGTGCGGGTAATCGCCGCCACGAAGACGGCAGACGAGCGTGAGTATCTGCTATCGCTGGGGGCTGAAAAGGTCATCGTGACCGAGGAGCAGGATTTGCTCATGCAAATCAACAAGCTCACCGACAATCGCGGCGTGGATGTGGTGTTCGATGGTCTTGGCGGACCGCAGATGTCGCTGCTCGGCGATGTACTGGCGCCCCGTGGCAGCCTGGTGCTGTACGGCTTGCAGGGTGGTAACCAGACACCATTCCCGGCCTGCGCGGCGTTCCAGAAGAACATCCAGTTTTTCGTGCACTGCATCGGCAACTTCACCGGCAAGCCGGAACTGGGCATCATTCAGGACCAGGTGGCGTTGCAGCGCGCATTGCGCGATATCAACCAACTGACGGCTGATCGTGTGTTGTTGCCCCTCAAGACCCGGGTCTTCCCATTCGCCGAGTTCGTCGAGGCTCACCGCTACATGGGCGAATGCCCTTGCCGTGAACGTGTTGCCCTTCAGGTGGTCGACCCTACCTGATTCCTGTCTTGCGCAAGAGTCATTCTCCAGACTCTTGCGCATCCCCGTGGGCAATCCCGATCGTTTCCCTTCGGTCATCCTTCCAGACGCTCGCGGTTGCAAGCCCTTGCCGCACACGACGATCCTTGAGCATCATCGGGCGAAGCACTCGAGCCTAGCGCCATCCGCCGGCCCCCATCTGAACTGGTTTTTGCCTTTAATCTGTATCTTCTAATCATTGTTTAAGTCCTGATAATTGAATGCTGATTTCAATTCTCAAGGACGAAGTCGTGGTGCGGTATAACTTTTTCGCAGGTCGGCATTCTTCAACTCACGCCCCAGGCACATTTGCGTGTGCGGCTTTCTATCGGCTATGGGGAAAGCTGGGAGTGGTAGACGGCCGATTGAACTTAGGCATGTTCTTTAATTCTCGTACTCATTGTCTGTGGGATGTTGTCGGAAATCTCCTAGGACGCGCCATCCAGTCGACACAGCCCAGCTTTTCTGCGGCCTACAGGCTGATGAGGGAAGTGTGCGGGGCAACACCCCCTACTTGTATCAAATAATTACGGCAAGCAAGACATGCCGTATTACCAATACTCTCTACAGCACTAGAACAATCATCTAGACCAACACGTCGCGCAGTCACGTTGGTGCAGGTGCGGCGCCGATAGTTGAATCTCCAGGTAAATAGCTATGAGTGCAATTCATGAACAAGCAATGATTCACGTGTATCAACAGGTATTGCAGCGCCTGTTGAGTTTTTATTCCAGGGGGGAACGAACCGCGTTGCAGTTATTGATCCAGCGTTTGATTGTTGCCGCAGGGGGCATCGAGCGGATTGGCGATTATCGGGTGCTGACGGTCCAGAATGGCAGCCGGGAGAGCTTCTATGTGCTGACCGCCTTGCGCGCCGCGCAGTTGAGTATCGCGGGTCGGCATCCAGTGACGTTTACCTTGCGTGTCGCCACGCCTCGCCTGAGCGAGACCAGCCAGGCGACCCTGGAAAACATACACCGCTGCTACAGCGCGTTATTCGTCTATGACGATCCCCGTGTCGAGTTGCTGATGGCCGACAACCGCGAAGTGATGCCGTTCAACCATAAGCAGCCATTGTCGGAGGCAGGGCACCATGCCAACCGCATGGACATGCTGCTGGTGGGGCACCTGCGCCCGGTGGACGGTCCATTGGAGATTGGTGACGAGGGCTACCTGGCGATGGCGGAATTCTATCGGCACATGGCTCGCTGGGACGCCGGGGTTGACTCATTGATTACCAACAACACACCGCGCCAGCAAAAACAGTTCATGTCGGGACTGCGTCGTGCAACACGCAAGATCGGCCTGACAGTCGACAATATCAGCAGCTTCGACAGCCTCATTGCGCACCTCGATACCTTGGGCGGCGATCCCTACAAGCATTTCTACGGTCCGGAGCACCACGGCGCATGGAAGCCGGAGGCGCAATTCCAAGCCTGCCGGCGCGTCAGCCACATCGGTATCGACGACCTGACCGTGGACCGTTCGGAGGGCACCAACTGGCCGCTGTTCAGCGAATTCCTGCGGGTGCAGACCGAGCAGTTCATTTCTCCTGCGCCCGAGAACGGCAATCTCAGCCCATTGCTCCTGGCTCATCTGCACGGCTTGCAGGCGTGCTACCTGCAAGGGCGCAGCTATGAGACCGGTTATGGCGATTATGTGCAGCGGGCAATCATGATCATGCACCGCAAGCAACTGCCGAAACACGCGTGCGAACAAGCCCGGCTGTTGTTTGGTTCGCCGGCCCTGGTGCCCGAGCGCCGTGCCCAGGCGGCCGAGGACGCGTACAGAATCCTCGGGCTCAATGAGACGCAACTGGTATGCATGCTGTTCGCGCCGTTCGTGGAGCAGGGCGCAGGCATGGAGAATTTCCTGCGGTGCTGCCATCCCGGCATGCTCGTGGCGATGCCGGACCTGCACAAGGCCATGCAGGGCGCGCCCATCGCTGACCAGGTGACGCAGTGGATGGTCGAGGTCAGCGGCCTGCCTGTCGATGTGCTTGGCAAGCTGTACCAGGCGAACGTCGCGCAACCTGAACAAGCGCAAATCCAACCGGGAAGCGACCTGCAACAGGCGATTGACGGCGTCGATACCACGGAAGCCGGGCAGGACGCCGACGGTTCTTGCGAACGTTCGGCCAGGCATTGAGGTATCAGGTTTGACCGATTCCTTCATCCTGTATCCGGCCGGTGCGTCCGACATGGGGCCCTGGCCGGCTGTAGGCCATTTGCTCGGGCCGATCCCATGAAAGGCGGTCGGGAGACAGGCTTTGCCTACCAGGCGGTCTACCGGTACCTGACTACGCTGATCAACGAGATGGGAAGCGATGCCCGGGTGCGCCTGCCATCGCTTCGACAACTGGCCGACCGGTTGAACGTGTCGATTTCCACCATCCAGTACGCCTATTCCTTGCTGGAGAAGGAAGGGCGGGTCTATTCCATCGCCAAGTCCGGTTACTACGCACTGCCGATGCCCAGCATGACACCCGTCGATGGCGGAGGCGACCTGCTTGAGACCTTGTACGTCAATGCGCGGCGGCCCGGCATGCGGGTGCTGAGCACGGATGAGCCGGCGCTGATCCAGCCCTTGGACAGCCCTCTGTTGCTGCTCGAGCGGGAACTGTTGCGCCAGTATCCGCGGACCGCGCAGACGCCTCCGCAACCCTGGGGTGAACTGGAACTGCGAACTGCATTGGCGGCTCGCTATACCTCTTCGCCGGCTCGTTGCTGGAATGCCGACGATGTGTATGTCGGCGCCGACTTGCGCGGAGTCCTGGAAATCCTGATCGCCGCACTGTCCTTGCGGGGTGCTGTGGTATTGGTCGAATCACCCTGCGATTGGGCGGTATTGCGGTTATTGCAAGGCGCCGAGGTCAAGGTGATCGAATTGCCCCTGTTGGCCAGTGGGGATATTCCCCTCGAGCACCTGGAGCAATTGCTTGTCAGTGAAATGGTACATCTGGTGGTGCTGTCTTCAACCCTGAACATGCCCAGGGCGACATTTGCCTGTGAGGCAAACCGCCGCGCCGTCGCGCAGTTGCTGCAACGCCATGGCACCTGGGTGCTGGAGAACGACAGCTACTCTGAGCTGGCGTTCGAGGCCGGGATCACACCCTTTCGGGACCTGCTCGACCCGGAGCGACTGATCGTCTACTCCACCTTCGAGAAAACCATCGGGGCAGAGGCACCCTATGGCTACGTGTTGTCACGGCAGTTGACCTTGAATCTGCAACGCCATTTCCTGCTTCGTGCGTTTCGGTTGTCGCCGATTCGCCAGAAAGCCATCGCCCGCCTGTACAGCAACGGCCGGATCGACCAGCACCTGCTGATCCTGCGGCGCTTGCTGCGCGAAAGCGCCGTTTCGGCGACGCAACTGCTCAGGGAACGACTCGGGGATAGCCTGCAATGGGCCGAGCCCCAGGGTGGCGCGACGATCTGGATCCGCTCGACGCGTCGGGTGGACCTGCGGCGGGTTTTCCATCGACTGCTGGCTCAGAGGATCGTCATTGCGCCGGGGGAACTGTTCAGTCTCCAGGGGATGTACGGGCAGCATCTGCGCCTGACCCACGCGTTGGGCGGTGCCGAGGACCTTGATCTGGTGCTCGGAGCCCTGGCCGATGCCTTGCGGCTCGAACAATCCTGATGGCGACGATGGATCGAACTCATCGCGCCGGGGTCGAACTGTCAGTAAACTGCATCCCATTTCCTGAGCCACTCCATCCAGAGGTTTTGCATGACAGTCAGTCCATTTGCGGGCAAGCCGGCACCGGCAGAGTTGTTGATCGATATCCCGCGACTGGTGACGGCCTATTACACCGGCCGCCCCGATGCCTCGATTGCCACCCAACGCGTGGCGTTCGGCACCTCCGGTCACCGTGGCAGCTCTTTCGACCTGGGCTTCAACGAATGGCACGTTCTGGCGATCAGCCAGGCGATCTGCCTGTATCGCCAGGCGCAGGGCATCGACGGGCCATTGTTCGTCGGCATTGACACCCATGCATTGTCGACCCCTGCAGGCGCCAGTGCGCTGGAAGTATTCGCAGCCAATGGCGTGACCGTGATGATCGCCGAGGGCGATGATTACACCCCGACCCCAGCGGTTTCCCACGCCATTCTTTGCTACAACCGTGGCCGCACCTCGGGCCTGGCGGACGGTATCGTGATTACCCCGTCCCACAATCCCCCGCAAAGCGGCGGCTATAAGTACAACCCCACCAATGGCGGCCCGGCCGACACCCACATCACCAAGTGGATCGAAGCCAAGGCCAACGAACTGCTGACCAACCAGCTGGCCGGCGTCAAGCGCATCAGCTACGAGCAGGCGTTGAAGGCAGAAACCACCCACCGCCACGACTACGTCAACAGCTACGTCGCGGACCTGATCAATGTCATCGATTTCGACGCCATCCGTGGCGCCGGGCTGCGCCTGGGTGTCGACCCGCTAGGTGGTGCAGGGGTGCGCTACTGGCCAGCTATCGCCGAACATTACCGTCTGGATCTGGACGTGGTGAACACGGCTGTCGATTCGACCTTCCGTTTCATGACCGTCGACTGGGATGGTCAGATTCGCATGGATCCGTCTTCCAGCCACGCCATGCAGGGCTTGATCGGCTTGAAGGGACGCTTCGACGTCGCCTTCGCCTGTGACCCGGACCATGATCGGCATGGCATCGTGACGCCATCCGGCGGCCTGCTGGCGCCGAACAATTACCTGGCGGTATCCATCGATTACCTATTCCAGAATCGCCCGCAATGGCGCGCCGATGCCGCAGTGGGCAAGACAGTCGTCAGCAGTGGCTTGATCGACCGCGTAGCAAAACGCTTGGGCCGGCGCCTCTATGAGGTACCGGTCGGTTTCAAATGGTTTGCCGACGGTCTGTTCGACGGTTCCCTGGGCTTCGGCGGCGAAGAAAGCGCCGGCGCCTCGTTCCTGCGCAAGGACGGTGGCGTATGGAGCACCGACAAGGATGGTTTGATCCCGGCATTGCTGGCGGCTGAAATGACTGCTCGCACCGGGCGTGACCCCAGTCAGGCCTACCGCGCGCTGACCGAGGAGTTGGGCGAACCGTTCTCGGTGCGCGTCGACGCCAAGGCCAACCCGCAGCAGAAAGCGTTGCTGAGCAAACTGTCACCGGAGCAGGTGTCATCCACCGAGCTGGCTGGCGAGACGATCCAGAGCATCCTCAGCCACGCGCCGGGCAATGACCAGGCCATTGGCGGCCTGAAGGTGATGACCGAAAACGGCTGGTTCGCGGCGCGTCCATCGGGCACCGAGGACATCTACAAGATCTACGCCGAAAGCTTCATCGGTGATGATCACCTCAAGCAGTTGGTGAGTGAGGCGCAGACGTTGGTGGATGGGGCTATCAGCGACCAATAATCCGAACCTGTAGCGGGGACGCTTGCCTGTGGCAAGGAAGTTACTGTGGCGAGGGAGCTTGCTCCCGCTCGGTCGGTCCGACGCCGTGGGCGAAGCGACCGCCAAAAAAAGGGAACTGCTGCGCAGTTCAGCGGGAGCAAGCTCCCTCGCCACAGGCAAGCTACTTAGCCACGGACTCTTTTGCCGCCAGAGCAGGTTTCAGGCCAAATCCACGAGAACGATTTCGCTGTCCTCGACAGCGGTCACCCGCAATACCCGCTCGTTCTCAATCGCAACACCGTCTCGAGCTTGTGCCTGTAACCCGTTGATTTCAATAGTGCCGGTAGCTGGAACAAGGTAAGCCCGACGTCCTGCATCCAGTACATACTCTGCGCTTTCTCCCGCCTTCAAGTTGGCGGCCACCAATCGTGCATCGGCGCGAATGCGCAGGCTCTGGTCATCGCCTGCCTTGCCGCTGGCCAGGGTCACGAATCCCTCGCGAGAATCCTTGGGAAAGGGTTTGGCACCCCACGATGGCGCCAAGCCTGCTTCGTTGGGGATGATCCAGATCTGGAAGATCCGCGTCGCCGTCGATTCGAGATTGTACTCGCTGTGGGCGATGCCGGTGCCGGCGCTCATCACCTGCACATCACCCGCCTCGGTACGGCCCTTATTGCCGAGGTTATCGTGGTGGGTGATAGCGCCTTCATGCACATAGGTGATGATTTCCATGTCCCGGTGCGGGTGTTGGGGGAAGCCGCTGCCAGGAGCGATGACATCGTCGTTCCAGACCCGCAGGTTGCCCCAATGCATGCGTTGGGGATCGTAATATTCGGCGAATGAAAAGTGATGATGCGCATCCAACCAGCCATGGTTGGCGGCGCCCAGGGAGGCGAAAGGCCTGAGTTCGAGCATGATCGTGTCCTTCTCCGCTAGGAGGGAAAGGGTGATTGATGGCGATCATCTTCTTCGAGAAATACATCGATAAAAAGCGTAAAAAACGCGTCAAAACAATCGATTATTCTGATACCGACCGGCGAGCCAACTTTCACTTCATCGCCTAACCCCATGACGCAAAAGGTTTTGGCTGGAACCGGAGGGCAAATCCAGACACCATAGCGGTCTTGGTTCAGAGCCCGGAGTCTCCCGCGTGTCGCAACACACACCCGATCTTCCCCCCGAACTTCTACCCCTGGCCCAGATGCCTTGGTTCAAGCGTTTGGCTGCCCGGTTCTTCGGTCATGGCCTGACTCGGTTGCGGGCCCAGCATCGCGCCTCGTGGCTGCATGGGCAGGCCGATGGATTTCGCAGCGGCCATACGGCAGGTTTTGATTATGGTTATAAGGAAGGTCACGCCGAGGGGCTGGAGCAGGGACGCCAAGTCCTGTTGATCCGTGACTCCCGCAGCACCGAACATCCGGCCCCACAGGTCGATGACCTGTTGTTCGATGACTGGCGGCTGCCGCTGACCGCCGAGCTGAAGAAGCGCATCAAGGCCGATGTCGCGCGGTTGTTACCGGCCCATGCCCAACCCAGTGCCGCACAGTGGAAGATGATCTTCAGCGACACACCTTCGACCTCGGTGGTTGCCGGAGCGGGTGCAGGCAAGTCCACGACCCTGGTGCTGCGGATTGTGTTGCTGGTCCATTACCTTGGGTTCGAGCTGGATTCGATGACGGTGGTGACATTTACACGTGAGTCGCGCAAGGATTTCATTCACAAACTCATCGAGGTGTTTGGCTTGTGGGGGCGCACCCTCAGCCTCAGGGAGGCGCGCGATCTGGTGCGCACCTTCCACGCGCGCATCCTGCCTATGGTTCGCAGTCTTCCGGGCTTCGAGCGGCTGCAGGCTTTCGAGACATTGAGTCACCGGTCCGAGGCCAATGATGCCGATATCGACGGCAATCCCTTCGATCTGCGGATCAACGACGCCCAACGCCAGCGACTCAACGCCTGCTACCACAGCCTCTACCAGCGCGACGAACGCTTCCGTGAGCTGATCAAGCCATTGTCCCGGCATGCGCTTGAGCTCAAAGCATTGGAACGCGATCACCCAGACGTGCAAAAGCGCATCGCTGTGACTGAACTGGCTGCCCAGCGTGACAAAGCGTTATGCGATGCGGTGCAGGATCTCTGGCAGCGCGCCGGAGCATGGCCGATCAAGGGGATCGAGCCGAAGCGGCAGGCTTTCGAAATCAATGGCTCGACGTTTTACAGCCATGGCTACATTCCCTCCCTGGACGCCTGGGTGATGCTGGGTTTCGATCCGAGGGAAGATGCCCGTCTGAGTCGTCCAGGCGCCAAACTGAGTATCCGTGCAGAGTGGGCGGTCAAGCGAACTCTGTTTCAAGCTTTCTGCCGTAAACCTATGATTTGGCTTGAAAGTTATGAATCAGCGAAGCGAGTTCTAGGTTCATTGGCGGGTGACGCCAGCGCCGGCCCCGGCTTCGATTACAAGGTCAAGGGCGAGTTGGGATCGGCACCCTTGCTTGACTGTTTCGTGGGAGCGGCGGGCTTTATCGAAAACCTGGGGCTCGACGTCCCGGATGCGGTGGGGCGGATGTCATTTGCCCAGGATGACCCTGATCGCTATTTCTTCGAGGCGTTGAGTCGTTTCTGGCGGGCCTTTGAAGATCACCTGCTGGACCAGTCGCCGCCGGTCATGACCTACAACCGGATGTTCGCGTTGTTCAGCGAGCACTCGCCGGAAAACTTCAAGTTGCTCAGCGATGAGCAACTGCGGCCCATGGCACACCTGATGATCGACGAGTTCCAGGACGTCTCGCCGCAGATCGTCTCCTGGCTGCGGGCCAGCCTGCAGGAAGTACGCCGGCGCGGACCGACGATGCACATAGGCCGCGCGGCCCAGCGTTCATCCTTGCTGTGTGTTGGTGATGATTGGCAATCGATCTATGGCTGGCGTGGCAGCTCACCGAGTTACTTCATGGCATTCAACAAGCAGTTCCCGTCGCCGTCGACGACCCGGGTCATGCTGACCGACAACTACCGCAGCCATCAATACATCATTGATGCCGCCGAACATGTCGTGCGAGCGGCCGCCGCCATTCCAGGGAAAAAAGCCAAGGCCAGCGGCCAGCCGCGCTCGCCAAGCCCGGTCAATGTGCTGGATCGAGATGATGAAGGACTGGCGCAACGCTTGGACGAGCACTATCGCAACGGTGATTCCATCTTGATGTTGTATCGAAAAAGTAGCGATAAACTATTGATAGAAAAGCACATTCAACAAACAGTTAATGTAGATTCTAGCTTGCCATATGAGGCGCGACGCTTGCGGCAAATGACTTATCACAGCGCCAAGGGATTACAGGCCGACGCGGTGTTTCTGCTGGGCGACTGTCAGCACTTGAGCAGCTCCCCCTACAAGAACCAAGTGTATCGAATGGCCGGGCTGGGCCAGGATGGCGATACCGAGCCCTACGACACGGCGCAAAAGGACGAAATCCTGCGTCTGGCTTACGTGGGCATCACTCGGGCGGTGCAGCATTGTTATTGGTATGTCGACAGCCAGGAGGGTCAGGCCGCCAATGCGCCTAAGGCTTCGGATCGTATTGCGAAGGGTAAGCCGTTTTTTGCGGACTATCGGGGTGTGCGTAACGGTTGAGCGTTTGGCAGAGAAGGTGAGTTGAATCGTTGTGGCGAGGGAGCTTGCTTCCGCTTGGGGGCGAAGCACCCACAAAAAAGGGCCGCTTCGCAGCCCGGCGGGAGCAAGCTCCCTCGCCACAGGGGCCAGTTCAGGAGGCAAATCGTCGCAAGCCGACCGGCGGCACGAAGGATTCCAGTTCGGCCTCCACCGCTTCGATGATGCGCTCCACGTCCGGGGCGTTCATGACGGTTGCGCACGGAATGCCGGCAATGGCGATCATGGTCTCGCCACTGGCACGGTCGAACAGGCGGGCGACCATGCTGCCTGGCGCGTCCATACTGGCTTCGAAGCCCATGGGATGGAAATGCCAGCGCATCAACTGGCAGGCGTTAGGGAAGGTAACCTTGCTGAAAGATCCTTTATTCATGTGTTGCCCACCTTCTTCAATCAAGCGCTTCCTTTTGCTCATGTCAGGAAGGAAGAGCCTTCATGGCTCCACCAATGAGAACTAAAAATAGCACCTGAAAATGAAAGTCACGTGGCTTTTTTCAGTCCGTTTTGCGATTGGTTCAGTTTTTTTGATCTGGATCACTACTTAAGTCGTGATGTTAGGAGTGCCATCACTTTTCGCAGGCTGCGTCCTGATGCCCAGGCGAAGGCTCTGGAACGCGGCTTCTGACGGCAATGACCAGTGCCACAATCATCAATAGCACGGCGATGCCAAAGGTCATGTGCAGCCCGTCGGCCACTGCCTCGGGTGTTGCCCGACCGGTACCGTTCATCGCCGAGGCCGCCGCGAATATCGCGCCAAGCACCGATGCCCCGGTAAAGAACCCGAGATTGCGCGAAAGATTGAGCAGCCCCGCGATGACGCCTCGCCTGTTCCCCGCGACTTCAGCCATCACGGCCGTGTTGTTGGCGGTCTGGAAGAGTGCATAGCCCAGGGTGGTTGTCACGATGGACGCTACATAGCCGCCGATGCCAAGGTCTGGGGTCACCACGGACAGCATCAGGCAACCCAGGACCAGGATCCCCAGCCCGGTGCGTCGGATGAGCGTCACACCGAAGCGGTCTGTCAGGCGCCCGGACGGTACCCCGGCGAGGGCTGCGACGCAGGGGCCCGCCGTCAGCACCAGCCCCACCCAGGTCGCGGGTAATTGCAGGGCGATGGAAAGATAGAAAGGCCCGACCAGCAGCGTGGCCATCATCACTGTCGCGACCAACCCGCTGGTCGCCAGGCCCGAAACCAACTGCCGGTCCCGCAACATAGCCACCTGGATCAACGGCGATACGGCCCTTGATTGAACCCGGACAAATAACCCACCGGTACCGAGCGCGGCCAGCAGTAAAGCGCCGTTCATCCAACCGAAGTCTCCGCGTCCGGTCGTCATCGCCAAGGCATAAGCGGCCAGGGCTGCGGCTAGTAGCAGGGTCCCGGGTATGTCGAAGCGGCTGTGTGCCGTCTGCGCGGGCTGCGGTGAAGGCAAAGCGTGCCACGCCAACCACAGCGTAAGCAGCCCAAGGGGCAAGTTGATCAGGAACAACGCCTGCCAGCCAAAGCCGCTGATCAGCAGGCCGCCCATGCTGGGCCCGAGGGCGGTGCCCACCGCGGACAGGGCGGCCAGCAGCCCCATGGCACTGCCGGTCTTGTCCTGGGCTACCGTTTCGCCAACCAGCGCCAGCGTCAGTGTCATCATCACCGCGGCGCCCAGGCCTTGCAGCGCCCGGCCTGCCACCAGCCACCACAACGAAGGGGCCACGCCGCACAGCGCTGACGCAAAGGTGAACAGGGCAATTCCTGCCAGTAATAGCTTGCGCCGCCCGATCAGATCGCCCAAGCGACCGACACTGACGATCATGGTGGTGATCGCCAGCAGGTAGGCCAGTACCACCCATTGCACCTGCTGGAACGAGGCATCAAGTGCCTGGGCCAGTGTCGGCAGGCCTACCGTGGCAACGCTCGCGCCGAGGGACGCCAGCAGTGTCGACAGCGCGAGGCTTGCCAGCGCCCTGCGAGATGAGGCACGCGGTTCAGGATTGAGTGGTTTCATGATTCACCTTATATGCGACGTTCGAAACGGAGCTGTCGCAACCATACGCCTGGGCATAACATGGCGGAAGACGCAGCATCTGCACGTTACAGCTGCACCAGACGCCATCTATTGAACGCCAACAGGATCCCGCTATGTCTTCGCCCGATCTCAATTTACTCATCACCCTCGATGTGCTGTTGGCCGAAGGGAGCGTGGCCCGTGCGGCCCGGCGCTTGCGCCTGAGCCCGTCGGCCATGAGCCGGGCACTGGCCCGATTACGCGAAACCACTGGAGATCCGCTACTGGTACGGGCTGGGCGCGGGTTGGTACCGACCCCGCGTGCGCTGGAGCTGCGAGAGCGGGTCAGTGAACTGGTGCAGGACGCGCAAGCCGTGTTGCGCCCGGCGCAGGTGCCGGATCTGAGCCGGCTGAACCGGACTTTCACGTTGCGTACCCGCGAGGGCTTCGTGGAAAACTTCGCCATCGACCTGATTGCCCGCATCAGCGCGCAGGCGCCCGGCGTCCGCCTGCGTTTCGTCGAGAAAGCCAGCAAGGACAGCACGGCGCTGCGCGAGGGCACCGCCGATCTGGAAACGGCCGTGGTGGACCGGGACACCAGCCCGGAGCTGCGCACCCAGGCGCTGTTCGGCGACCGCTTGATCGGTGTTGTGCGTTCGGGCCATCCGCTGAGCCAGGCTACCGTCAGTGCCGCCGATTACGCGGCTGGCGGGCACATTGGCGTCTCCATGCGCGGCCTGGACCAGGGGCCCGTAGACCAGGCCCTGGTGCCTTTGAAGCTGTCGCGAGAGATCATCACTGTCGTCCCGGGTTTTTCTTCGGCGTTGGGGCTTGCCCGTTCCAGTGACCTGATCGCCACGGTGCCTGAACGCTACACCACCCGCCTGCGCGCCGGTATGCACAGCTTCACGTTGCCGTTTGCGGTTCCGGCGTTCACGATCGCAATGCTCTGGCACCCGCGGCTGGATGCTGATCCGGTCCATCGCTGGCTCCGAGGCTGTTTGCGCGAAGTGTGCAGTCGCAAGACCATGGATAACTAGTAGGTATTAATTAATAGCACTACGCTGGCACTTGTTGCGCGGTGTTACGCATATAGCAAGTTACCGATATTTAATATTTAAATAATGAATTGTCAGACAATCGCTAGTTTCGGCTGTTTACTCCCTGTAGTGACGGGGGCGCGGCGTTTTGCGTCGCGGTTAAACGGTTAGTCCAGAAACCCAGGCTGAAAAAATCGCTAGACGTTTGATTTCCAATTGTGTCAGTTTTCTTGCGTCCTCATTGGGCGAGTGATTGGACGATCTCGCCAGAGATCGCCTATCCAATAAAAACTGTTCCACTTTTGCAAACAAGGAAGTGTGTTTATGTCGAAAGTCAAAAACAGCGCCATTGATTCCGCCGAACAATTGCTATGGGCCCCGCAGGCATTGGCCGCCCCCAGTAACGCGTTCAATCAGATCAATAGTTTCAGCCACCAATATGACCGGGGCGGTAACCTGACCGTCAACGGCAAACCCTCCTACTCGGTCGACCAGGCGGCCACGCAGTTGCTGCGTGACGGCGCGGCGTACCAGGACCGCGATGGCAGCGGCAAGATCGAGTTGACCTACACCTTCCTGACCTCGGCTTCGTCCAGCACCATGAACAAGCACGGGATCAGCGGTTTCAGCCAGTTCAGCGCCCAGCAAAAAGCGCAGGCAGCGCTTGCCATGCAATCCTGGGCCGACGTAGCCAACGTGACGTTCACCGAGAAGGCCAGCGGTGGCGATGGCCATATGACCTTCGGCAACTACAGCAGCGGCCAGGACGGTGCGGCGGCGTTCGCCTACCTGCCGGGCACCGGTGCCGGCTACGACGGAACGTCGTGGTACCTGATCAACAGCAGCTACACCCAGAACAAGAATCCGGACTTGAACAACTACGGTCGCCAGACCCTGACCCACGAGATCGGCCATACCCTGGGCCTGGCGCACCCCGGTGACTACAACGCCGGCGAAGGCGCGCCGACCTACGATGACGCCACCTATGGCCAGGACACCCGTGGCTACAGCGTCATGAGCTACTGGAGTGAGAGCAATACCGGCCAGAACTTCAGCAAGGGCGGGGTGGAAGCCTATTCCTCCGGCCCACTGATGGACGACATTGCCGCAATCCAGAAGCTTTACGGCGCCAATACCAGCACGCGCACGGGTGACACCACCTACGGTTTCAACTCCAATGCCGGCCGCGATTTCCTCAGCGCATCCTCGTCGTCGGACAAGGTGGTGTTCTCGGTGTGGGACGCCGGCGGTCGCGACACCCTGGATTTCTCCGGCTTCACCCAGAACCAGAAAATCAACCTCAATGACGCCTCGTTCTCCGACGTCGGCGGCCTGGTGGGCAACGTGTCCATCGCCAAGGGCGCGATCATCGAAAACGCCATTGGCGGCTCGGGCAGCGACCTGCTGATCGGCAACGCGGCGGCCAACGAGCTCAAGGGCGGCGCCGGTAACGATATTCTCTGGGGCGCTGGCGGTGCGGACAAACTGTGGGGTGGCACGGGCTCGGACACTTTCGTGTTTGCCGCCAGTTCCGACTCGCGGCCGGGGACGGTGGACCAGATCCTCGACTTTGTCAGTGGCCTGGACAAGATCGACCTGACCGGCATCACCAAAGGCGCAGGCCTGCACTTCGTGAATGCATTTACCGGTGCGGCGGGCGATGCAGTGCTGTCGACATCCGGCGGCAACAGTCTGTTGTCGGTGGACTTCTCCGGGCATGGCGTGGCTGACTTCCTGGTCAGCACCGTCGGCCAGGCAGCGGTCTCGGACATCGTAGCCTGATGTCCCTGTGGCGAGGGAGCTTGCTCCCGCTGAGGCGCGCAGAGGCTCCAAGGGCTGGCGGCCGCTGCGCGCCCGAGCGGGAGCAAGCTCCCTCGCCACAACTCATTTCAACTGCTGAGCCAGGTGATAACGCAAGGGAAATGAGCGAAGAATTCATACGTCACAGCACCCGGGCTTTCTCGGTGCTGCTTGCCACGCTGATGATGTTGTCTGGAGAAGCAGTCATGGCCCGCAGTCTGTTGTTAATGGAACCGTCGCAATTGGCAGGTCAATGGCAGGCCGTGTTGTCCGGCCCGAATGAAGACGCACAAACCCAGGCGATGCAGGACAAGCCTTCCAATGTCTGCCTGGTTGAGCTCAAGGCCGACCAGACCCTGGCCGGGCAAACCGATTGCCTGGGTCACTGGTTGGGGGAAGAGCCGGTCCAATGGTTCACCGAGCCCGACGGTCTTTCCCTTCTTGGCAGGCGCAACTTGAGAGTTCACTTGGGATTACGGCGTGAACATCACTATCAAGTCTTGTTGAAGTCCGGTTTGACGCTGAGGCTAGAGCGCAAGAAACCTACTGCTGAAGACTAATACTGCACGGCTTTTAGCAATATTTTGGGCGTGCCTGTTATATCAGGCGTGTGTTTCGACGTAGCCAGCGTTAATAACAAAAAATAAGCCGCTTGAATAACAAGCCAGTTCCCTGGCGAAGCCAACAGCAAGGAAGACCATGGATAAGGCAAGGAGCGCCGCTGCGATGCCGTTGTATAAAGCGCTGGGCGATTACAAGAGCATCTTGATCAGCGTCGGTTGTTTTACTGCGCTGGTCAATGTGCTGATGCTGGCGCCATCGATTTACATGCTCCAGGTCTATGACCGGGGCCTGTCATCCCAGAATGAAACGACCTTGTGGATGTTGTCGCTGATGGTCGTGGGGTTCTTTGTATTCATCGGGCTGCTGGAGATGCTGCGCAGCTTCGTTGTAATTCGCATCGGCAGCCAGTTGGAGCGACGCTTCAACCTCCAGGTGTATCAGGCGGCATTCGAGCGCAACCTGCGCCAGGGTGAAGGCAATGCCGGGCAGTCCTTGGGCGACCTCACTCAGCTCCGCCAGTTCGTCACCGGGCCGGCGCTGTTCGCGTTCTTCGACGCGCCCTGGTTCCCGATCTATCTGCTGGTGATCTACCTGTTCAATGTTTGGCTCGGCGTATTCGCCTCCGTCGGCACGTTGCTGCTGATCGGTCTGGCCTGCCTGAACGAAACCATGACCAAAAAACCGTTGAGCCAGGCCAGCGTGTTCTCCCAACGTTCCAGCCAGTTGGCCACCAGCCATTTGCACAACGCCGAGACGATCCAGGCCATGGGCATGCTCAATGTGTTGCGGGGCCGCTGGTTTGCCGTGCATTCGCGCTTTCTTGGCTTGCAGAACCAGGCCAGTGACACCGGTGCGGTGATCAGCTCGCTGAGCAAGACTCTGCGCCTGTGCCTGCAATCGCTGGTATTGGGCCTGGGGGCGCTGCTGGTGATCAAGGGCCAGATGACCGCAGGGATGATGATCGCCGGGTCGATCCTGATGGGCCGGGTGTTGAGCCCCATCGACCAACTGATTGCGGTGTGGAAGCAGTGGAGCGGTGCCAAGCTGGCTTATCGGCGCCTGGATGCATTGTTGCAGGCATTTGCGCCGCGGGACGAGGGGATGGCATTGCCGGCGCCCAAGGGCCAGGTGAGTTTCGAACAAGTCAGTGCCGGTCCGCCCGGGCAACGTCAGGCGACGTTGCAGCAGGTCAGCTTCGCGCTGGCCGCCGGCGAGGTACTTGGCGTACTCGGCGCGTCGGGCTCCGGTAAATCGACCCTGGCCCGCGTGCTGGTAGGCGTCTGGCCGACCCTCGGCGGCACCGTGCGCCTGGATGGGGCGGATATCCATCGCTGGAACCGCGACCAGCTCGGCCCTTACATCGGCTATCTGCCCCAGGACATCGAATTGTTCAGCGGCAGCATTGCCGACAACATCGCCCGGTTTCGCGAGGCCGATCCGCAAAAGGTCGTGGTGGCCGCGCAACAGGCCGGGGTCCATGAACTGATCCTGCGCATGCCCCAGGGCTACGACACGTTGTTGGGCGAGGATGGCAGTGGTTTGTCCGGCGGGCAGAAGCAACGCGTCGCCCTGGCCCGGGCGATGTACGACCGACCCAGGCTGGTGGTGCTCGACGAACCCAACTCGAACCTCGACACGGTCGGCGAGGCGGCGCTGGCCAGCGCCATCGCGCAAATGAAAGCCCAAGGCACCAGCGTCGTGCTGGTCACCCATCGTTCCTCGGCGCTGGCCCAGGCAGACAAATTGCTGGTCCTCAATGAAGGCCGGCTCCAGGCCTTCGGCCCGAGCCAGGAGGTGCTGCGGGCGCTGTCCGGCCAGTCGGAGTCACAGCGAAGCGCGCAGCCCGCCAGCCCTCAGCCAACCCCTAATGGCCTGAGCATGAGTCGTCAATATCAGACTGCCGGCAAACCCGGCGGTGCATGAGCAAGGATTGCTGCATGAGTTTTGAACACACTCAAGCGTTTGAGCGCCCCGAGCGCGACGCGCGTTTCTTCACCCGCCTGGGCTGGCTGCTGGCGATCATGGGCGCCGGCAGTTTCTTTGCCTGGGCCAGCCTTGCGCCGTTGGACCAGGGCATTGCTGTGCAAGGCACCGTGGTGGTCTCCGGCAAACGCAAGGCGGTGCAATCGATGAGCGGCGGCGTGGTCAGCCGGATTCTGGTGCGTGAAGGCGAGGCCGTGACCCAGGGCCAACCGCTGTTCCGCCTCGATCAGACCCAGGCTGCCGCCGATGTCCAGTCGTTGCAGGCGCAGTACCGGATGGCCTGGGCCAGCCTGGCGCGCTGGCAAAGTGAGCGCGATGGCCTCACGCAAGTGAGTTTCCCGGTCGAGCTGAGCCAGGATTCCGATCCGCGCCTGGCCCTGGTGCTCGAAGGCCAGCGGCAGCTGTTCAGCAGCCGGCGGGAAGCCTTCGCCCGGGAGCAGGCCGCGTTGCGCGCCGCCATCGAAGGTGCCACCGCGCAATTGGCGGGCATGCGCCGGGCTCGCAGCGACCTGACGGCACAGGCCGAATCCTTGCGCCTGCAGCTGGGCAACCTGCAACCCTTGGCAGATAACGGCTACATCCCGCGCAACCGCCTGCTGGACTACCAACGCCAGCTGTCACAGGTGCAGCAGGAACTGGCGCAGAATAGCGGTGAGAGCGGCCGGGTGGAGCAGGGGATTGTCGAGTCGCGCCTGAAGCTGCAGCAGCACCGCGAGGAATACCAGAAGGAAGTGCGCAGCCAGTTGGCCGAGGCCCAGCTCAAGAGCGAAACCCTGCAGCAGCAATTGAAATCCGCTGGCTTCGTATTGCAACACAGCGAAATCCTTGCCACCGCCGATGGCATCGCCGTCAACCTCGGGGTGCACACCGAAGGCGCGGTGGTGCGCCAGGGCGATACCTTGCTGGAAATCGTGCCTCAGGGCACGCGCCTGGAAGTGGAAGGGCACCTGCCGGTCAACCTGGTCGACAAGGTCGGCACTCATTTGCCGGTAGACATCCTGTTTACCGCCTTCAACCAGAACCGCACGCCCCGGGTCCCGGGGGAGGTCAGCTTGATCTCTGCAGACCAGATGATCGATGAAAAGACCGGGGCGCCGTATTACGTGCTGCGCAGCAGCGTCAGCGATACGGCCCTGGAAAAACTCAACGGCCTGGTGGTCAAGCCGGGGATGCCGGCCGAGATGTTCGTGCGTACCGGCGAGCGCTCGCTGCTCAACTACCTGTTCAAACCGCTGCTCGACCGAGCAGGCGTTGCGTTGACTGAAGAATAAGAAGGATTTCCGGCGCCATGAAGCGTTTCCACTGGCTGGCCGTGCTGGCCGCTTTTAGCTGTTCCGACGTCCGCGCCATGGGCCCGTTCGAATTCTACGAGCAGGCGCTGCGCAATGACCCGGTCTATCTGGGAGCGATCAAGGAGCGCGACGCAGGCCTGGAGAATCGCGCCATTGGTCGCGCCGGGCTGCTGCCACACCTGGGCTACAGCTACAACAAGGGCCGCAACCAATCCAAGGTCACCTACCTCAACGACCGCGGCGCCAGCCAGCATGACGACCGCAACTACAGCAGCTACGGCTCCAGCCTGACCCTGCAACAACCCTTGCTCGACTACGAGGCCTACGCGGCATACCGCAAAGGCGTGGCCCAGGCGCTGTTTGCCGATGAAAACTTCCGGGGCAAAAGCCAGGAACTGTTGGTGCGAGTGCTGAGCAGTTACACCCAGGCGTTGTTCGCCCAGGACCAGATCGACATCGCCCAGGCCAAGAAGAAAGCCTTCGAACAACAGTTTCGGCAGAACGAGCAGTTGTTTCGCCAGGGTGAGGGGACGCGCACCGACATCCTGGAGGCCGAATCGCGCTATGAATTGGCAACGGCCGAAGAAATCGAGGCACGCAATGAGCAGGATGCCGCTTTGCGTGAGCTGGGTTCGCTGATTGGCGTGCCGGCCCTGGACATTGGCGACCTGGCCCCCCTGAACGACAGCTTCCAGACCTTTGCCTTGCAGCCGGCCAGTTTCGACACCTGGCACGAACTGGCGGTGAGCAACAATCCGAACCTGGCCTCCCAGCGTCAGGCGGTGGAGGTGGCGCGCTACGAGGTGGAGCGCAACCGCGCCGGCCACCTGCCGAAGATCAACGCCTACGCGACCATGCGCCAGAACGAGTCGGAGAGCGGCAATACCTACAACCAACGCTACGACACCAACACCATCGGCCTGGAAGTCAGCGTGCCGCTGTACGCCGGCGGCGGGGTCTGGGCCTCGACCCGCCAGGCCAGCCGCCACAAGGAGCAGGCCGAATACGAGCTGGATGCCAAGACTCGCGAGACGCTGATCGAACTGCGCCGCCAGTTCAGTGCCTGTGTGTCCGGGGTGAACAAGCTGCGGGCCTACAAAAAAGCCCTGGCATCCGCCGAGGCGCTGGTGGTGTCGACCCGGCAAAGCATCCTTGGCGGTGAAAGGGTCAACCTCGACGCGCTCAACGCTGAACAACAGCTCTACACCACCCGCCGCGACCTGGCCCAGGCCCGCTACGACTATCTGATGGCCTGGACCCGGTTGCATTACTACGCCGGCACGCTGGGGGCGCAGGATTTGGCGAAGGTGGATGAAGCGTTTGTCGCTCGGGAGCGCTGACGTCGCCCAGGCTGGCGATACCCCTGTGGCGAGGGAGCTTGCTCCCGCTCGAGTGCGTAGCGCTCGCAAGCTTTCTTGGGTCTGCTACGCAGCCCAGCGGGAGCAAGCTCCCTCGCCACAGGGGCGACTGCGAGACCAGAGTCAGCCGGATCAGGCAAGCAACGACAGGGAAAACCACAGGTTCTTTGCAACAACTAAGGATGGTGCGTGATGAAAACCGCTAACAACAAATACCCGAGAAAATTCGGGCGCATGTTTGCGCTCAACACCCTCAACCATGCCATGCTCTGTGCGCTGGCAACCCTGGGTACGGCCCAGGCGGCGCCCTATGTCGAAGGCGGCACGCGGGGCAACCCGGACAGCTGGCGCAGCAGCGAATTCAATGCCGAGTGGGGCCTGGGCGCGATCAACGCCCAGCAAGCCTACGCGGCGGGCTACACCGGCAAGGGCGTGAAACTGGGGATCTTCGACCAGCCGGTGTATGCGGCCCACCCGGAGTTCTCCGGCGCCAACAAAGTCGTGACCCTGGTCACCAGCGGCATCCGTGAGTACACCGACCCGTACATTCCGGTGAAGGCTGGCGATCCGTTCCGCTATGACGGCTCGCCCACGGTCGGTTCCGACGGCAAGCTCGGCTCCCATGGCACCCACGTCGGCGGAATCGCGGCCGGCAGTCGCGACGGCGGGCCGATGCACGGGGTGGCGTTCGATGCGCAGATCATCAGCGCCGACAACGGTGATCCAGGCCCCGAGGACGGCATCATCCTGGGCAACGACGGCGCGGTGTACAAGGCCGGTTGGGATGCGCTGATCGCCAGTGGTGCACGAATCATCAACAACAGCTGGGGCATCGGCATCACGGACCGCTTCGACCAGGGCGGCCGGGACCCGGCTTTCCCGCACTTCACCGTGCAGGACGCGCAGCTGCAATTCGACCAGATCAAACCATTGCTGGGCACCAAGCCTGGCGGCGCCTATGAAGGCGCCATCGCCGCCGCCCGCAGTGGCATCGTGACGATCTTTGCCGCCGGCAACGATTACAACCTCAACAACCCCGACGCCATCGCTGGCCTGGCATATTTCGTACCCGAGATCGCGCCGAACTGGCTGACGGTCGCCGCCTTGCAAGTCAACCCGGACACCGCCAGCCCGAATCCGTATACCATCAGCACCTTCTCGTCGCGCTGCGGTTACACGGCGAGCTTCTGCGTGTCGGCACCGGGCACCCGGGTCTACAGCGCGATCATCGGTGGCACCAGTGCCGACGACCTGACCGTGGGCTACGGCAACAAGAGGGGCACTTCCATGGCCGCGCCTCACGTGGCCGGCAGCGCGGCGGTGCTGATGGAGCGCTTCCCTTACATGACCGGCGCGCAGATCGCCAGCGTGCTGCGCACCACGGCCACCGACATGGGCGCGCCGGGGGTCGATTCGCTCTATGGGTGGGGCATGATCAATCTGGGCAAGGCCATCGATGGCCCATCGATGCTGGTCACCGAGCAAGATATTCCCGAGGAGTTTCGTATCGATGGCGCCTACGGCTCCGGGCAGTTCGTCGCGGATCTGCCGGGCATCGGCGCGATCATCGATGCCGGCAAACCCACTGAGCGGGTGTGCAGCGGCATTCAGTGTGGCCTGGACGTCTGGCGCAACGACATTTCCGGTCATGGCGGCCTGACCAAGGAAGGGCTCGGCACGCTGGTGTTGACCGGCGAAAACACCTACAGCGGCCCGACCCTGGTCAACCAGGGGCGGTTGGCGATCAACGGTTCGCTGGCGTCGGCCGTTACAGTCAACGAAGGCGGTATCCTCGGCGGCAACGGACGCATAGCCAGCCTGACCGCCAACCGTGGCGGCAGCGTGGCGCCGGGTAATTCCATCGGCACGCTGCAAGTGGCCGGTGACGTGACGTTCCAGCCCGGTTCGACCTACGCGGTGGAAGTCTCGCCGACCTCCAGCGACTTGATCGTCGCGGGCGGCAAAGCGTCCATCGAGGGCGCGACCGTGGCGCTGTCCCTGGAAAACAGCGCGACACTGCTCACCGCCAGCGAAGTGAAAAGCCTGGTCGGCACGCAGTTCAATATCCTCCAGGCGGCCGGTGGTATCGAAGGGCGTTTTGGCGAGGTCTTGCCCAGCTATGCATTTCTCGGCGGCAACCTGGCCTATACCGGAAACGGCATTCAATTGGCGGTGGCACGTAATGACGCGTCTTTTGCCAGCCTCGGCCTGACGCCCAATCAACGTGCCGTGGCGAACGCCGCCGAGCAACTGGGCGCGGGCAACGGGCTTTATGAAGCCCTGTTGTTGTCGCCCAGCGCTGCGGCGGCACAACAGGCGTTCCAGCAACTGTCCGGTGAGATTCATCCCGCCGTCGGCACGCTGCTGATCAACGACAGTCGTCATTTGCGCGACGCCGTGACTGACCGTCTGCGCCAGGACGCGCTATATGATGCCAACACGCCGACCGACGCGGACAGCAACGTCTGGGTCAAGGTGCTCGGTGCCTGGGGCAAAACCGATGGCGGCCATGACCAGGCCAGTTCTACCAGCTCCATCGGTGGCCTGCTGGCCGGCGTCGATGGCCTGATCAGCGAGCAGACGCGCCTGGGTTTCGTCACCGGTTACAGTGACAGCTCCTTGAGCATGGGCGATGGCACGCATTCTTCGGCCAAGATCGACAGCTATCACCTGGGCGCCTACCTGGGGCATGAAATCGACGCCTTGCGCCTGAGCGTCGGTGGCGCCTACAGCTGGCATCGCATCGATGTCCAGCGTGACGTGCAGTGGGGCGACAGCGCCGGTCGGGAAAAAACCAAGCGCGATGCCCGAAGCGCCCAGCTGTTCACCGAAGCGGCCTATCGCCTCGAACTGCAACCGCTGGCGTTGGAACCATTCGCCAACCTGGCCTATGTGCACCTGGACAGTGACAGCTTCCGCGAGAAAGGTGACAACGCGGCCCTGCGCGGTGGTGATGATCGCCGCGATGCCGTGCTCTCGACCCTGGGCCTGCGGGCCAGTCATACCCTTGCGCTGTCACAGGAGCAGCAACTGCAACTGTCCGGCTCCCTCGGCTGGCAGCACAACCTGAGCAACACCCGCTCCGAGCAGGACCTGGCCTTCGCCGGCAGCCCGAACACCTTCGCCGTGCAAAGCGTGTCGATGGACCGCAACGCCGCGGTGGTCGGCGCGCGTGCCGGGCTGGCGGTGGCCAAGGACGTGCGGGTCAACCTGGACTACAACGGCTTGCTGGGCTCGCGGGATAAAACCCATGGCGTGGGGCTGACACTGGATTGGCAGTTCTGAGCAGGGAGGTTTGAACGCATCACCCTGTGGCGAGGGAGCTTGCTCCCGCTGGGCTGCGCAGCAGACCCAAAAAGCTTGTGAGCGCTGCGCACTGGTGCGCCAGCCCGGTCAAGCGGGAGCAAGCTCCCTCGCCACAAAAGTTTCGCGCAACTTCGAACACCCATTCCAACAACAAAAAAGCGAGCAAGCACCATGGGCATCTTCGACTACAAGCACCTCGGCACTCTCGAATCCAAAGCATTGGTCAGCGATGCGATGGCGATCATGTTGTATTCCTATCACAATCTCGACAACGGCTTTGCCGCCGGCTACCAGCACAACGGCTTCGGCGCCGGCCTGCCGGCAACGTTGGTCACTGCGCTGTTGGGCGGCACCGATTCCCAGGGCGTGATTCCCGGTGTGCCGTGGAATCCCGATTCGGAAAAACTCGCCCTGCAAGCGTTGCAAAAAGCCGGATGGACGCCCATCAGCGCTTCGCAACTGGGCTACACCGGCAAAGTGGACGGGCGCGGCACATTCTTCGGCGAAAAGGCCGGCTACACCACCGCTCAGGTGGAAATACTGGGCAAGTACGATGGCGCCGGGCACCTGACGGAAATCGGCGTGTCGTTTCGCGGCACCAGTGGCCCGCGGGAAAACCTGATCGTCGACTCCATCGGCGATGCGATCAACGACCTGATGGCCGCGCTCGGGCCCAAAGACTATGCGAAAAACTACGCCGGCGAAGCCTTCGGCAACCTGCTCGGCGACGTCGCGCAGTTCGCCCAGGCCCACGGCTTGAGCGGCAAGGACGTGCTGGTCAGCGGCCACAGCCTGGGCGGGCTGGCGGTCAACAGCCTGGCGGATTTGAGCGCTGGCAGATGGTCGGGCTTCTATGACGATGCGGATTACATCGCTTACGCCTCGCCAACCCAAAGCAGCACGGACAAGGTGCTGAACATCGGCTACGAAAACGACCCGGTGTTCCGTGCTCTGGACGGTTCGACATTCAACCTGTCTTCGGTGGGCGTGCACGATACGCCGCAGGAATCGGCGACCAATAACATCGTCAGCTTCAACGATCATTATGCTTCGGCGACCTGGAACGTGTTGCCGTTTTCCATCCTCAACATCCCCACCTGGATTTCCCACCTGCCCACCGGTTATGGCGACGGCATGGGCCGGGTCATGGGGTCAGCGTTCTACGAACTCACCGAAAAGGACTCCACCGTCATCGTCGCCAACCTCTCGGACCCGGCGCGAGGCAACACCTGGGTCCAGGACCTCAATCGCAACGCAGAGACGCATACTGGCAGTACCTTCATCATCGGCACCGATAAGAACGACCTGATCCAGGGCGGCCAAGGCAATGATTACCTCGAAGGCCGCGCCGGTAATGACACCTTCCGCGACGGTGGCGGCTACAACGTGATCCTTGGAGGGCAGGGCAACAACAGCTTGCAGTTACAGCAATCGATCAATGATTTGAGTGTCGCCCGGGATGGCGCCGGGACGCTGTACCTGCGCGATGCCCACGGCGGGATCAGCATCGCCCGCGATCTCGGCACGCTGGTCAGCAAGGAGCCCGGATTGTTCTGGGGGCTGCTAAAAGATGAGGTGAGCCACAGCGTGACCGCCAACGGCTTGCTGGCCGGCAGCCACCTGACGGCTTACGCGTCATCGGTGCAGGGCAGCGCAGCCAACGACACGCTGGTGGCGCGGGCGACCGGCGACTGGCTGTTCGGCCAGGACGGCAATGACAAGCTGCTGGGAGACAAAGGCAACGACACCTTCGTCGGTGGCGCGGGTAATGATCTGATGCAGTCGGGCGGCGGCAGTAACACCTTTATCTTCAATGGCGCGTTCGGCCAGGATCGCATCAGTGGTTTCGATGTCGGGGACAAGCTGGTGTTCATCGGCGTCCAGGGTGCGGGCAGCGGTTACGACTACAGCCAGCACCTGAGCCAGGTCGGCAGCGACACGCTGCTCACGGTTGGCGACAGCTCCGTGACGCTGGTCGGTGTAGCGCCAGGGCAGGTGGGAGGCGACGGGATCGCGTTTGCCTGAGGCCGTCATCGCGAGCAGGCTCGCGATAGCGGTCCCACATTCCCCCCGATCGCGGATCAGTCTTCCTTACGAATCGTCGCCACATCATCCGCGCGGACCCGGACTTTCTTGCCGGAGATGTCCTCGAATTCATAGAAGCCGTCTTTGGTGCGGGTGTCGGGCGTGTCCTTGGTCAAATACTGGGTGCCGTTCTGCAACGTCACGACGGTAGGAGAAGAGCAGCCGGCCAGCGCAAGGAATGCCACGGCGACCAGGGGCAGGCCCAGAAACCTGATGTTCATAACCATAACCTCTCAAAATCAAAAGACACGGACCGGCTGATTCGATCGCGCCATCACGTTAGTCAACCGCCATTTGTCTCGCTTGCTGTAGGAAAGTTCATCGCCGTCAGAAGGATTTCACTCTTAAATATAGGAGACCGTTCATCCTTTACAGTTGCCTGGGCTGTTCGTAGCTGATATCTGTACGCATAACCAGTACTCCAGCATCCGTGGCGCTTCTTTTCGTGACAGCCAATCCCCTCGACGACCCGTTCTATTACCTGAACAACTTCCAGCAGGTACTCGCCTGGCTGTCCCAACGCTATGCCGATGTATTGGGCAACGAGGAGCAGCGTTTCATCGAGAATTTCTCCGCGCTGCCGCGCGTGTCCCAGGGTCTGCTGGTGCGGATGGTCATGCGCAAGGGGCTGCGTTTTCGCCACAGCAAGCTCAACTACGGGGAAATTGGCGACATCGGCAGCGCCGTCGCACCGTTGCTGACGCTCGGTTGGGTCGATGAACAGGCCCCCCTGGCGCTGGTCGAGCTGTTCGAAGTGCTGCTCAAGGCCGAAATCCTATCCTGCCTGGGCCATCTGATCGAACAGCCCAAGGCCAAGAAAGCCGAGTGGCTGCAGGCGCTGGAGGGCCAGTTCAGCCAACCCCAGGCGTTTCGCAGCTGGTGCCCGCAGCTTGAAGACCGGCTGTACAGCCTGACCGTCATGCCGCTTTGTGATCGATTGCGGTTGTTGTTCTTTGGCAATCTCTACCAGGACTGGTCGGAGTTCGTGCTCGCAGACCTCGGCATCTTCACCTACGAACCCGTTGAATTCAGCGCCGAGTCCCGCGGTTTGCGCAGCCGTCAGGACGTCGACGCCTGCCTGTTCCTCTACGACTGCCAGCTGCGCTTCGAAGCGGGCGAGGCCCTTGAAGAGGTCGTCGCCCACATCAATGGCTTGACCCTCGACAATCCTTGGCTGGAGCGACGTCGCGCCAAGCTGCTGTTCCAGATCGGCCAGCATGGCGAGCGCATCGGCGACTTCGCTCTGGCGCTGGGCATCTATCGCGATTGCACCTACCCCGGAGCCCGGCTGCGGATGATTCGCGTATTGGAGCGGATTGGCGAATACACCTTGGCCCTTGAATTGGGCGAGGCGGCCGCGCAGTCGCCGCAAAATGCCGCCGAAACCCAGGCGCTGCTAAGGATCTTGCCCCGGCTACGACGCAAGCTGGGTGGACCGCCGGTGCGGCGCAGCCTGGCGCGGGAAGTCGAGCGACTGGATCTGCATCTTCCCCGGCTCGATCCGGCGTTGTCGGTGGAGTACCACGTCCAGGCCCACCTGCACGATGACGCTGCGCCCGTGCATTACGTCGAGAACAGCCTGATCAACTCATTGTTCGGCCTGTTGTGCTGGCCGGCGATATTCGCGCCGTTGCCGGGGGCGTTCTTCCACCCGTTCCAGCGCGGCCCGGTAGATTTGCTTAACGAAGATTTCCACGAACGGCGCGCCGAGCTGTTCGCGGCCTGTTTTGCCGAGCTGGACGATGGCCGTTATCGCCAGACCATCCTGCGTCGTTATACCGAGAAGTGGGGCGTACAGTCGCCTTTCGTGTTTTGGGGCGCGCTGTCCGAGGAACTGCTGGAACAGGCTCTCGATTGCCTGCCGGCCGAACACCTCAGGCACTGGTTCCTGCGCCTGTTGCTGGACATCAAGGCCAATCGCGCCGGCATGCCGGACCTGATCCAGTTCTGGCCGCAGCACAAGGCCTACCGCATGATCGAGGTCAAAGGCCCCGGCGATCGCCTGCAAGACAACCAACTGCGCTGGCTGGAGTTCTGTCATGAGCACCAGATGCCGGTTGCGGTGTGCTACGTACAGTGGGCGGAGCAGGGCGCGTGAACCCGGCGCCGAGCTACAGCATCGCGGTGCGCGCATTGTGTGAGTTCACCGCCAAGGTGGGTGACCTGGACCTGCGCTTCACCCCGTCACCCACGGCCCTGGAAGGCATCGCCGGGCATCGCACAGTGGCCTCGCGCCGCAGCGAGGGTTACCAGGCCGAGGTCAGCCTCGAAGGCTGCTACCAGAGCTTGAAAGTAAAAGGTCGGGCCGACGGCTACGATCCGACCGGCAACTGCCTGGAAGAAGTGAAGACCTACCGTGGCGACCTGAGCAAGCAACCGCCCAATCATCGCCAGTTGCATTGGGCCCAGGCGAAAATCTACGGCTGGTTGATGTGCGACACATTGCAGCTGCCGCGCATTGACGTGGCGCTGGTGTATTTCGACATCGTCACCGAAAAGGAAACCTGCCTGGTCCAAAGCTTCGAGGCGACACAACTCCAGGCCTTTTTCGAAGCACAGTGCGCGTTGTTCCTGGCCTGGGCCGAACAGGAAATGGCCCATCGCCAGGCGCGTAATCTCGGCGCACAAGTCCTGGCGTTCCCGCATGCCGGATTTCGGACGGGACAGCGTCACCTGGCCGAGTCGGTGTTCAAGGCCGTCAGCACCGGCCGCTGCCTGATGGCCCAGGCACCGACCGGGATCGGCAAGACGATTGGCACGCTGTTCCCGATGCTCAAGGCCCTGGCGCCGCAGCAGTTGGACAAGGTGTACTTTCTCACTGCAAAAACCCCGGGCCGCAAGCTGGCCCTGGAGGCGGCGCGGGTGATCAGCCACAGCGCGCCGTCCATGCCGATGCGTGTGCTGGAAATGATCGCCCGGGACAAGGCTTGCGAGCATCCGGACAAAGCCTGCCATGGCGAGTCCTGCCCGCTGGCCCGTGGCTTCTACGACCGCCTGCCGGCAGCCCGGTCGGCCGCGAGTCAGGTGACCTTGCTCGATCAGGCGGCGCTGCGGGAAATAGCCTTGGCTCACCAGATCTGCCCGTACTACCTCAGCCAGGAAATGGCCCGTTGGGCCGACGTGGTGGTGGCCGACTACAACTATTATTTCGACTTCAGCGCCTTGCTCTTTGGCCTGGCCCAGGCCAACGGTTGGAACGTCGCGACCCTGGTGGACGAGGCCCACAACCTGGTGGAGCGGGGCCGGCAGATGTACAGCGCGACCCTGGACCAGGCGACGCTGGCAGCGGTACGCAAAGCCGCTCCCGAGCCGTTGAGGAAAAGCCTGGAGCGGGTCAATCGCCAGTGGAACGCCTTGCACGCGCCGCAAATCGCGGCCTACCAGGCGTATGACAGACCGCCGGAAAAGCTGCTCCAGGCGATGGCGAGCTGCACCACGGCCATCGGCGACTACCTCAATGATCATCCCCAAGGGCTGGACAGCGGCTTGCAAGGGTTTTACTTCGAGGCCCTGCAGTTCGGTCGGGTGGCAGAATCCTTCGACGAGAATTTCCTGTTCGACATCCACAAGCGCGAACTCGGCCGCCAACGCAGCCTGTCGACGCTGTGCCTGCGCAACGTGGTGCCGGCCGGGTTCCTGCGGCCGAGGTTGAAGGCGGCCCGCAGCAGCGTACTGTTTTCCGCGACCCTGAGCCCCCGGCACTATTACGCCGATCTGCTGGGTACGCCGGCGGATACGGTGTGGATCGATGTGGACTCGCCGTTCCAGGCCGAACAGTTGGACGTACGGATCGTCAGCCGGATATCCACGCGTTTTGCCCACCGCCAGGCGTCTCTGGAGCCGATTGTCGAATTGATGGCCCGCCAGTTCAGCGAGCGACCAGGCAACTACCTGGCGTTCTTCAGCAGCTTCGATTACTTGCAGCAGGTCGCCGGATTGTTCGCCGAGCGCTACCCGGCGATTGCCACCTGGTCGCAATCACGGGGCATGGGCGAAGCACCTCGGCAGGCTTTTCTCGAACGATTCATGGAGCACAGCCAGGGCATCGGCTTTGCGGTACTGGGCGGCGCGTTCGGCGAAGGCATCGACCTGCCAGGCTCACGGCTGATCGGCGCGTTCATCGCTACCCTGGGGCTGGCGCAGTTCAACCCGGTCAATGAACAGATGAAACAGCGCATGGCGGCGATTTTCGGTGATGGCTACGATTACACCTATCTATACCCTGGCTTGCAGAAGGTGGTGCAAGCGGCCGGACGGGTGATCCGTACCCAACAGGATCGTGGAGTGGTGATGCTGATCGATGACCGGTTTTCCGAGGCCCGGGTACAACACTTGTTGCCGCGTTGGTGGTCAGTCAATCAAGAGGTCTACATAACCCCCTGTGGGAGCGAGCCTGCTCCGGGCGGCGATCCGACGATGGCGGTGTGTCAGTTATCTGATGGGTGTCTGATCCATTGCTATCGCGAGCAGGCTCGCTCCCACAAGGGGGGCGGGGGTTGATTCCGTGAGGTGCGTTTCCCCTCACAACCCCCATGGTTTTTCCCAACGCAGAGTTGCTCCATACTTTGCAAAATATCCCTACGGATGCCCCGGCCCAAATGCTTGAGAACGACCCAAAGAACCCGCGTGCAAATGAAGAGCAACGTTTTCGGCTGCTCATTGACGCCGTGGTCGACTACGCCATCTACATGACGGACCCGTCGGGGATCATCACCAGTTGGAATTCCGGTGCGCGGCGGTTCAAGGGGTACGAGGAATCGGAGATCCTGGGGCAGCACTTTTCTCGTTTCTACACCGATCAGGACCGCGCCGACGGCCTGCCGCAGCGCGCGCTGGACACCGCCATGCGCGAGGGGCGCTTCGAAGGCGAGGGCTGGCGGGTCCGCAAGGACGGTACGCTGTTCTGGTCCCATGTGGTCATTGACCCGATCATCGACAGCCAGACCGGGCAATTGCTCGGGTTCGCCAAGATCACCCGCGACCTGACAGACCGCAAGATGGCCGAGGAGACCCTCAAGCAGAGCGAGCAGCAATTCCGCCTGCTGGTGCAGAGCGTCACTGACTACGCCATCTACATGCTCGATCCGGAGGGTCAGGTGACCAACTGGAACCAGGGCGCCCAGCGAATCAAGGGTTATCTGCCGATCGAAGCCATCGGCCGGCATTTTTCGATGTTTTATACTGCGGAGGATCGCGCCGCTGGCGAACCTCAGCGGGCGCTGAGCATCGCCGCCAGTGAGGGGCGCTTCGAAAAGAAGGGCTGGCGCGTGCGCAAGGATGGCACGCGATTCATGGCCCACGTGGTCATCGATGCGATCCGCAGCGATACCGGCGCACTGTTGGGGTTTGCCAAGATCACCCGCGACATCACCGATGCCACCCTGGCGCAGCAAGCCCTCGAACAGGCTCGTGAAGCGCTGTTCCAATCCCAGAAGTTGCAAGCCATCGGCCAGCTCACCGGCGGCATCGCCCACGACTTCAACAACCTGCTGACGGTGATCCTCGGCAACCTGGAAATCGTGCGCAAGCGCATGCCTGCCGAGCCCAAGCTCGCGCAGTTGCTCGATAACGCCACCCAGGGCGCGTTGCGCGGGGTTTCCCTGACCCAGCGCATGCTGGCGTTTGCCCGTCGACAGAAACTCACCTCTGAATCGGTCGATCTGGCGGGGTTGGTCCAGGGCATCAGCGGGCTGCTGCAAAGCTCCATGGGGCCGGCGATCCACATCCAGACCTCCTTTGCCGAGTCGCTGTCACCCGTGCTGGCGGACGTCAACCAACTGGAACTGGCGGTCCTCAACCTGGCGACCAATGCCCGCGACGCCATGCCCCACGGCGGGCGGATCGTGATCGCCGCCCATGAACGCGATGCCAGTGAGGCCGGGCAGGACAAGCTGATGGCTCCGGGGCGGTATGTCTGCCTGTCGATCACCGATGAAGGCGAGGGCATGGATGAGGCGACGCTGGCCTCGGCGGTGGACCCGTTTTTCACCACCAAAGGCGTGGGCAAGGGCACGGGCCTGGGATTGTCCATGGTCCACGGCCTGGCCGAACAGTTGGGCGGACGCCTGACGCTCAAGAGCCAGAAAGGCGTCGGCACCAGCGCCGAATTGTGGCTGCCCGTGGCGGGCAGTTCGGTCCCGGGCCAGGCACCGGCCCAGGACACCACCGCACCGCCGGTCGACGAACTGCTGGTGCTGGTGGTCGACGATGACAGCCTGGTATTGACCAGCACCCGGTTGCTGATCGAAGACCTGGGCCATCGGGTGCTGTGTGCCCCCTCCGGCGCTCAGGCACTGGAGCTGTTCGAGCGTAACCGAGACGTCGACCTGGTGATTACCGACATGGCCATGCCACAGATGGACGGCGCACAACTGGCCAAACTGCTGCGCGACCGGCAACCGGACCTGCCCATCATCCTCGCCACCGGCTACGCCGAGCGCCTGGAAGGCTTCGCCACCCAACTGCCACGGCTGACCAAGCCATTCAAGCAGATTGACCTGGTGCAGGTGATCGGCCAGACGATGAAATGATCTGATGCTCAGTCCCCGTGGCGAGGGAGCTTGCTCCCGC